>JAUXHZ010000068.1 GCA_030621255.1 Candidatus Latescibacterota bacterium | reverse complement strand
GATAACAAGTTAAAAAGGAGTATGATATGTTTAAGGGAACAACAATAATCGGGGTACGCCGTGGGGAACATTACGCGATAGGTGGTGACGGGCAGGTTACATTCGGAGATACCGTCATGAAACACGGGGCAGTTAAAGTAAAGGAGATAGGCGAGAATTCTGTTATAGCCGGTTTTGCGGGCAGCACAGCTGACGCGATGACCCTTTTTACAAAATTTGAGGGCAAAATTGATCAGTACAGCGGCAATATCATGAAGGGAGCCGTTGAGATGGCAAAGGAATGGCGAACTGATAAGATACTTCGCCATCTTGAAGCGCTGCTCGCGGTTATGAACAAAGATCATTCATTGATAATTTCGGGTAAAGGCGATGTCGTTGAGCCGGACGATGGCATTCTGGCAATAGGTTCCGGGGGCCCCTACGCGCTAGCGGCTGCTCGAGCCCTTATTGCCGAAACAAAACTCGGCGCGGAGGAGATCGTAAGAAAATCGCTTGAAATAGCCTCTGAAATCTGTATTTACACTAACAACAATATCACCACTCTGTCCTTTTGAGGAGATCGATAGCATGGATAGACTTATACCAAAGAAAATCGTCAAGGAACTGGATAAATATATTATTGGACAGGATGAAGCAAAAAAGTCTGTCGCGATAGCGCTTAGAAACAGATGGAGAAGAAGAAGGGTTAAAGGGGATATTAAAGAAGAAATAGTGCCGAACAATATCCTGATGATCGGGCCAACCGGAGTTGGGAAGACCGAAGTAGCCAGACGGCTCGCCAATCTTGCTGAGTCTCCGTTCGTAAAGGTTGAGGCAACAAAATTTACGGAAGTCGGCTACGTTGGAAGAGACGTGGAATCGATGATCAGAGATCTGGTTTCGATCGCTATCAGCACTGAGAAAGAAAAAATGTTCAGAGAAATAAAGGAAAAAGCCCATAATAACACGATAGAAAGAATTCTGGATTTACTATTACCCCCTTCAAAAAAGCTTTCCGAAACACCGGATGAGGAACAGGAAGAAAGAAGAAAAAGAACGAAGGATAAGCTTAAAGCGAAGTTAGTCGGCGGAGATCTTGACGCAAGAAGAATAAATATTGAAACTATGGACCGGACAAGGCCGATGGTTGAAATATTCTCCGGGAGCGGTTTAGAAGAGATGGGATTCAATATGCCCGAAGGCCTGGAAAGAATATTTCCCCAAAAAACCAAAAACAAGAGTGTAACTGTAGGGGAAGCAAAAGAGCTTCTTCTGAGTGAAGAAAAGGAAAAACTTGTCGATATGGATAAGGTTATATCTTGCGCCATAGAATCTGTTGAAGAAACAGGGATTGTTTTTATAGATGAAATTGACAAAATTGCAAAATCTGACGGCAGTCACGGCCCTGATGTTTCAAGAGAAGGTGTGCAGAGGGACATTCTGCCTATAGTAGAGGGATCTACCGTAAACACCAAACATGGCCCCGTAAAAACAGACCACATTCTTTTTATGGCTGCCGGAGCTTTTCATATGTCAAAACCTTCTGACCTGATTCCTGAACTACAGGGAAGATTCCCCATACGAGTTGAACTTAATTCACTTACAGCCGAAGATTTTGAAAGAATTCTAACGGAACCGAAAAACGCGCTGATAAAACAGTACACGGCGCTGATAGAGACAGAAAAATGCGAGATAAAATTTACAAAGGAAGCTATAAAGGAAATCGCCCGGATGGCCTTCAGAGCCAACCAGAAAATGGAGAATATCGGAGCAAGGAGGCTTCATACTGTACTGACTACTCTGCTTGAAGGTATTCTTTTTGAACTGCCCTCCGAAAATATTAAAAAAATTACAATTGGTGCTGATGAAGTAAAAGAAAAGCTTGAAAAAATTGTTCAGGACGATGATATGGCAAGATATGTTCTTTAAAAAGGAGCCTGTATGAAATTAAGTAAAAAGGATTTTGTTTCTATTCGGGATTATTCCCGTGAAGAGTTGGATATTATCCTGAGTCTATGCAAAAAACAAAAACCGCTCGCAAGAAATTTCACTTTAGAACATACACATCCGGGCCGTGTCCTGGGATGCATTTTCCACAAACCGAGCCTTAGAACCAGAGTTAGTTTTGAAATAGCAATAAGACAGCTTGGGGGATCAAGCCTATATTTAACGGATCGTGAATTGGGGATCGGTTCGAGAGAAGCGCCAAAGGATGTAGGCGAAGTGCTTTCACGATATCTGGACGCTATTCAGATAAGAACATTCAGTCAGCAAATGGTTGACGACCTTGCGAAATACGCGAGTGTTCCCGTTATTAACGGCCTGACAGATCTCCTTCACCCATGCCAGATTCTTGGAGATATTTTCACTATAAATGAAAAGCTGGGAACGATAGACGGGAAAAAGGTTGTTTTTATCGGTGACGGAAATAATGTTTCGCGAAGTTGGCTGAATGCCGCGGCCAGATTCGATTTTAAATTTGTTTTGTCTTCTCCGCAGGGGTTTAATATATCCCCTTCATTTATTAAAGAATTAAATGCTGACGGCGATCCCGATTTTGAATGGATAGAAGACCCGTTTGAGGCTGTTAAAGACGCTGATGTTGTTTATGCTGATGTCTGGACAAGTATGGGGCAGGAGGAAGAGGAAAAGATCAGGAAAGAGAAATTTCAAGCTTACCAGGTAAACGATGAACTTATGGGACACGCAAAAGAAGATGCCCTGTTTATGCATTGTCTTCCCGCTCACAGAGGGGTAGAGGTTACAGATTCTGTTATCGATGGAAAACACTCCGTCGTTTATGACGAAGCGGAGAACAGGCTGCATATTCAGAGAGCAATTATAGCCCTTTTGATACCAACAGAAAGTGAGCTGTAGAGATTGAGACAATTTATATGGCTGTTACTTATCTTGGCCATTATATATTCATGCGCTGTTATGGAGCCCCCCACAGGGGGGCCGGAGGATAAAACGCCGCCTGAAATAGTTGAAACTGTCCCCGCTGCGAATTCTGCAGGAGTTAAAAGAACACAAAATATTCAGATTGTTTTCAGCGAAAAGCTAGATTCTGAAAGCTTTCGAAAAAGGATTATTTTCTATCCGGAGATACCTTTTAAGAAGATAGATGTAAGTGACAACAGGCTTGAAATAGAATTCGAGGGATTACTTCCTGAGACTACAATCTCATTTTATTTAAAAAAGGGATATATGGACAACCATAATGTAAAGGTTGAAAAGAGCAGTTTTTTCTATTTCTCAACCGCGGATTCACTAGAGAAAGGCTTGATATCAGGGCATATTTTCTTCAAAAAGGAAATGATGGCGGGTGGTACCGCCAGGTTGACAAGTATAGAGCCTGATACCTTTGAGAATATCTACGACAAACCTGAACTTAGGACAGCGATAGCTGATGAGGCCGGCGATTTTTCTTTCCGTTATCTTCCAACAGATAGCTCCGGATTCAGGCTCTGGGCCTTTTTTGACACCAATAAAGATGGCGATTATTCAGATTCAAAAGAGTTTTATCTTCTCTATCCCGATACGATATACCTGACCGGGCGTGAACCGGCATATAGGGATTTTACTATGAATATTTTTGACCCGAATGAACCGGGCGAGGCAAAGGGAACTGTTAAAAATAATACCCCTTTGAAAAAGTTTGTAACAGTAAGGCTCAAAAATGTTGTTTACGATGAGCCAAGTTACGAAGCATATACTGACTCTGCCGGAGTTTATAATATAAAAAGGGTTATGCCGGGAAATTATCTTTTTTCAGCCTTTATTGATATGAATGCTGATAGTTTGCCGGGGACTTATCCCGATCCGGAAGACACGACCCTTACATGCGATGAACCCAGCGTAAGCCTGCCTGATACAATTAGTATCGCGCCGGCTGAAATAAAAGAAATACCGGAACTTGAACTTGGAAATGAGAAAGATGAAGAATAGGCTTAGTTTTTCAAAGATGCATGGTGCCGGGAATGACTTTGTTGTAATAGAGGATATGAAAAAGACTTTTAAGCTTTCTTCCGTTCTTGTTTCAGCATTATGTGACCGGCATTTCGGTATCGGCGCTGATGGGTTGATTCTTATTCAGCCATCAGAAGCAGCCGCTTTTAAGATGCTCTACCTTAACAGTGATGGAAGCAGGGCGGGAATGTGCGGAAATGGAGCCAGGTGCGCTGCGAGGTTTGCTTATGATCATTCAATCGCACAAAAATCGATGGCATTTGAAACTGATTCCGGCATAGTAGAAGCGGAGATAATGAAGGATAAGGTCACAATATCTTTAAGCTCTGTCTCCGGGCTTAAATTAAATCTCGATTTGGGGAATGCCGCCCGTGCGGTTTCATTTGCCGTAGCCGGCGTTCCGCATGCTGTTATGCTATCTGAAAACGCGAGGGATATATCACACGATGATTTTCTCCCTATCGCGCGCAATGTAAGATACCACAATAAATTTAATCCAGGCGGCGCAAATGTTAATATGGTAAGTGTGATTGACAAAAACTCTCTTTTCTACAGAACATACGAAAGGGGAGTAGAAGATGAGACACTTGCCTGCGGAACAGGAGCGGTTGCCATATCGGTAATAACATCACATCTTGGAATGACCGACTCACCTGTATCTTGTGAAACATCAGGCGGAGATATCCTGACAATCAGCTTTGATCTAACAGAGAACGGCGCGAAAAACTGTCTTCTATCCGGCCCCGCGGTTGAATCGTTCAGCGGGGATTGTTCACTCGATTATTATATGAAATCTGGGTAGATGTACCTCTTTTAACTTGTGATATTTATTGTAATATTACTATCGTTGTACTTCAATCTTGCATATCGTCCCTTACTGATTTAGTATAACAACTGTAACTTTGAAATTAAAAAAACATTATTTATTTACTAAATGCAGAAAGAGGAGAGATGCGCTGGTCTGAAAGTTGTATTCCAACACTCAAAGAAAATCCGAGAGAAGCTGAAATCCCAAGTCATATATTAATGCTGAGAGCCGGTTTAATAAAGAAACTCACTTCAGGTGTCTATTCCTTTCTTCCGCTGGGATTTAGAGTTCTTAAAAAAGTAGAAAAGATAATAAGGGAGGAAATGAACAGGGTTGGAGCCCAGGAAGTATTAATGCCGATACTTCATCCAATCGATATTTACAAGGAGAGCGGACGTGTTGCTACATTCGGGCCTGAACTCTTTAAGCTGCGTGATTCAAAAGAGAGGTTTTTCGCGCTGGGGCCCACACATGAAGAAGTAATTACAATGATAGCCCGCGACGATATGAGGAGCTACCGTGATCTTCCGCAATGTCTCTATCAGATTCTTACTAAATTCCGTGATGAAATAAGGCCGCGTTACGGAGTAATCAGAGCGAGGGAATTCATCATGAAGGACGCTTACAGTTTCCACGCTGACGAGGAATCCCTCGATGTTACCTACAGGAAGATGGGAGAAGCATATAGAAGGATCATCGAGAGATGCGAATTGGATTACAGGGTTGTTGATGCGGAATCAGGTTACATCGGGGGAAATGAGTCGCATGAGTTTATGGTATTAGCAGATAACGGAGAAGACAATATTCTGAGCTGCCAATGCGGCTACTCGGTAAATCTTGAGAAAGCGGTTGTAAAAACCACTGAGAAAAAGAATGAAATAACCGATCCTCAAGAATTGAAAGAGGTTAATACCCCTGATGTTACAACAGTTGATGAAGTAGCGAAGTTTCTTGGCGTTGCTAAAAAAGTAATTGTAAAAACTCTGCTCTACCGTGTGGGCGAAAAAAATGTAGCACTGCTCGTTCCTGGAGATAGAGAGGTCAATGAAACAAAACTTATAAGCCTGTTTGAAGGTGAAGAGATTAGATTCCTTGAAGCGGATGAGATCGAAGAATTAACAGGAGGTACTCAGGGATTTTCAGGCCCGGTCGGTTTGCCGGACGGGGTTAAAATAATTGCCGACAAATTAGTTTCCAATTTTAATCAAATGGTTGTCGGGGCAAATAAAACCGATACACACTTTACGGGCGTTGTAGCTGGAAGAGATTTTAAGATCGACAGTTTTGAAAATCTTGCCCTGGCCCGTGAGGGGGACAAATGTCCTGAGTGCGGCAAGAAACTTATTATTACTAATGGCGTTGAAGTGGGACATATCTTCAAACTCGGCACAAAATATTCAAAAAGTATGAACGCCGGATTTCTTGATAGCGATGGAAAGAGCAAAAATTTTGTGATGGGATGTTATGGATTCGGAGTAAGCAGGATGGTGGCGGCGGTAATTGAACAGAATTATGATAAATCGGGAATAATCTGGCCGCGCGAGTTGTCTC
>JAUXHZ010000134.1 GCA_030621255.1 Candidatus Latescibacterota bacterium | reverse complement strand
CAAACGCCATTTTTGAAAGGAGGACATAGATTGAAAAAAGGTGCATATTATTTCAAGTTAGTTTCGGGGGCTATTATTACGGCAGTTATTTTTTCGGCGTTCTTTACTCTTCCGGCTTGCTGCGAGGAGCTACGAGCTGACCCGGCCGTGAATTCCGATTCCATAAAGGGCTCCGGGGCTGCTCTGACACCTGAAGTTGCGTCCGCGTTTGCCCGGATAGCACTTCTATGCGTACAAAAAGAGTTTCCGAACAAACTTTCCCATGTCATGAACGATTCAAGTGAAGTAAAAAGTCCCGGAGAACTCCATCCGGCTTTCTACGGGTGTTTCGATTGGCACTCCTGCGTTCATGGACACTGGATGTTGGCGCATCTGTTGAGGCTCTTTCCGGATCTGCCGGAGGCGGACGATATCCGGGCTGTTTTTGACAAGAATCTTAGCGCGGATAATATCCGGGCTGAAGTTAGATATCTTAGCCGGCCGGGGCGTAAATCATTTGAGCGAATGTATGGTTGGACATGGCTTCTCAAACTTTCACAGGAACTCTTACAGTGGGAAGAAAGTGCGGCCCGGAAGTGGAAAGAAAACCTCCAGCCTCTAACTGATAATATAGTTGATCGCTATCTTGAATTTCTTCCTAAACAGACTTATCCGATAAGAAGGGGAGTACACGCTAATACAGCTTTTGGGTTAATATTTGCGCTCGATTATGCAAGAGCGGCGGGTATCTTAGAGTTGGAAGAACTGATTATCGCGAGAAGTCTTGATTATTTTTCTGAAGATCGCGGGTGTCCGGGGGAGTGGGAACCGGGTGGTGATGATTTTCTTTCTCCCTGCCTGGTTGAGGCGGATCTTTTGAGAAGGGTTATGAATCGTGAAAAATTCGAAGACTGGTTCCATAAATTTCTACCCGAATTGGAGAGCGGTGAGCCGGGCAGCCTTCTCGAACCGGCTGTTGTGGCCGATAGAAATGATCCAAAGATTGTGCATCTAGACGGGCTCAATCTGAGCCGGGCGTGGTGCCTCTATGGGATAGCCGGCTCTTTGAAGAAGAAGGATCCCGCTAGGGGGATAATATTGAAAGCCGCTGATTTGCATTCGGCAGATGCGCTCGAGCATGTAGCGACCGGTAATTATGTGGGTGAACACTGGCTGGCATCATTTGCGGTTTATATGTTTTCTTGCAGGGAATGAGAATAAATGAAAAACAAGATGTTGCAAGCTGACGGACTCCTTTTTATTACCGCGGCAATATGGGGGTTTGCCTTTGTCGCTCAGCGTATCGGCATGAAATATGTAGGGCCATTTATATTTAACGGTGTACGTTTTGCTCTCGCAGTCTTTGTTCTTACTCCATTTTTCCTTGTGAGAAAAAAGAAATCCAACAACTCCTGTGCTGGAAATGGAAAGGGTGCCCTTGTCAGCGGTCTTTTTGCGGGACTAATCCTCTTTATTGCGTCCTCTTTTCAGCAAGTCGGTGTTGTGTATACAACGGCGGGGAAGGCCGGTTTTATTACCGGGTTATACGTTGTTATCGTTCCTCTTATGGGGCTTTTCTGGAAGCGGCATGTTGGTTTGGGGACATGGTTCGGAGCGCTGTTGGCGATTGCCGGGCTCTATTTTTTATCGATAGCCGGAGGCCTTACACTGGTGAGAGGGGATCTTCTGGTATTGACCAGCGCCTTTTTCTGGGCGGGGCACGTACTTCTTATCGGTTCCTTTTCAAAGAAAATAGATCCATTGGTTTTGGCCCTCATACAGTGCGCGGTGTGTTCAGTTTTAAGTCTTATTGTTTCGCTTTTCGTGGAAAAGATCAGCCTGTCCGGGTTGTATTCCGCGGCGGTGCCGATTATTTACGGAGGAATATTCTCTGTAGGTATTGCTTATACGTTTCAAATTCTCGCCCAGCGGTATACTCCGGCCGCGCATGCTTCGATTATAATGAGTTTTGAAGCGGTCTTCGCGGTTGTCGGAGGCTGGCTGATAATAGGCGAGGTTCTTTCAATGCGTGGGGGTTTTGGGTGTATTCTTATGTTTGCCGGAATGATTCTTTCCCAATTCGGTGTAATTGCTGGAAGAAGAAAGAGAGGAATAGCAGCAAAATAGGATATAGGCCTAAGGGGCTGTGTTCAGAGTTTTATTCGCGGCGGAGCATTAAATATTATAATCAAAAAAAAGGGTTGTAATACTTTTTATATCGAGTTAATATATTTATGTTATCCTTTTAAGCTGGTCCGGGAGGCTGGCAAAGGACGGATAAACAGTAAATACCTCCCGGGATGGGAGGGTTTTTTTTGCCCGGACTACGGGCATATAGATCATTAGGCAGTTTGACTGATATAGATCGGTTTGGGTTCAGACATAGAGATTAAGGAGGTTTCACTTTTGAAGATTATAAAGAAAGCGGTTGTAATGGATGCCACCCAGATTAAGCGTACCATTATGCGAATCGCTCATGAAATTGTTGAGAACAACAGAGGGGTTGAGGATCTTGTTCTGGTTGGAATAAGAAAACGCGGTGTACCGCTGGCTGAACGGATAGCCCGCTTTATCTATAAATTTGAGGGGGTAGAAGTGCCGGTCGGTGCTCTTGATATTACTCTGTATCGGGATGACGTGCAGATGATTGCTTCAAACCCCGTAGTCGGTCAAACAGATATTCGAGTGGATATCAATGAAAAAGTGATTGTGCTTGTTGATGATGTGTTGTTTACGGGCCGGACAGTCAGAGCCGCTCTTGACGAACTTATCGATTTTGGCAGGCCGAAGGTGATCAGACTTGCAGTTCTTGTTGACAGGGGACATCGTGAATTTCCAATACGCGCGGATTCTGTCGGGAAAAATGTACCTACAGCAAATCAAGAAACAGTTAGAGTACTCCTCAAAGAAACTGATGGGGAGGAAAGAGTTATTTTGGGTGAAGTTGTGTTTCTCGGGAGCGATGATGAAGAAAAGGGCGGCAAGCGCAATAAGGCAAAAAGGGATTCTTCAGGAAAAAAGAAAGGAGCCGGAACAAAAACCAAGCATAAGAAATCCAACGGGAAAAAGAGTAATACTGTTTCATAAAGTACAAGCAAACCCACGGGCGGAACAGGGAAGAAGAACTCCGGGCGTGGTTCGAAACCGAAACAAAAATGAAAAATTAGACGATTGTACTGGAGAAAATATAAGAAGGGGTTAACGTGCAGTTTAAACACAAGAATCTTCTGGGGCTTGAAGAGCTTTCCTCCGGGGAGATTGAGCTGATTTTGGATACGGCTGATAATTTCAAGGAAGTTTCAGAGCGGGCGATTAAGAAAGTGCCGGCCCTGAGGGGAATAACGATCGCGAATCTCTTTTATGAGCCAAGCACTAGAACCAAAATGAGCTTTGAGCTTGCGGAGAAAAGACTAAGTGCGGATATTATTAATTTTTCAAAGGCCACTTCATCGGTTACAAAGGGTGAGAATCTTCGTGATACCGCCGAGAATATTGAAGCGATGAAGGTTGATATTGTCGTTATGCGACATGGCAGTTCAGGTGCTCACAGGTTTTTATCGGAATTTTTGAACGCTTCCATTATTAATGCCGGCGACGGACAGCATGAGCATCCTACCCAAGCTCTGCTCGATATGTTGACATTGAGACAGAGATGGGGAACTCTTAAGGGGAAAAAGGTGACGGTTATAGGAGATATTATGCATAGCAGGGTTGCCCGTTCAAATATATGGGGTTTGACCAAGATGGGGGTAAAGGTTACACTCTGCGGTCCCCCGACGATGATGCCGGCTGAAATAGCGAGTATGGGAGAAGGGGGAGTGAAGGTTGAGTATGATCTCCAAAAGGCTATAGCTGATGCTGACGCGATCAATATTTTGCGTGTTCAGCTCGAGCGTCAGAAAAGTAAATTGTTCCCGAGTTTTAGAGAATATTTCGCTGTTTTTGGAATTTCATCGGATATTCTTAAGAATGTTAAAAAGGATTGCATTATTATGCATCCCGGACCGATGAATAGAGGGGTTGAAATTAGCCAGGAAGTTGCCGATGGAGAGCAGGCTGTGATATTGCCTCAGGTGACAAACGGAGTAGCTGTCAGAATGGCCGTTTTGTTTCTTATTGCTGGGGGCAGGAGTGGGGAAACAAAAATACGGAAAGGTTGATTTCCCGAAAAGAGATGAGGAGTTTTGATGATCAAGTGGAAAAATAGAAGTGAATTCTGGATAATGGGAGCAAAGCTTGCCGATCCTGAATCACGAAAGATAAGAGCTGGATCTATTCACATCAATAACGGCAGGATTGAAGAGGTTGTTTGGAAGAAAAAGATAGAAACCGACCTGGAGGTTCTTGACGCGGAAGGCTATTTAGTCGCGCCGGGTTTTATTGATATTCATACTCATCTCCGGGATCCGGGTTTTGAAGACAGAGAAACAATTGCGACTGGTACTGCTGCCGCAGCAGCTGGTGGATATACTTCGATTGCCTGTA
>JAUXHZ010000026.1 GCA_030621255.1 Candidatus Latescibacterota bacterium | reverse complement strand
GTAATGAAAATAGGCTGTATCAACTCCGGCTCGACGAGTTCGGAAAAAAGAAGGTCCAGAAGAGATCCCCTCGACAATCCCTTCTCTATCGTCAGTCCCTTTTCCAAAGCGGCCTTTTCAAGCTCCTTTTTATCGGCATCTTTAAGATCTCTGCCGGTTTTTTCCTCGAGGGCTCCGAAAAATGTCTTCTTTTCCCATGGGGGCTTCAGATCAATTTCGTATTCTCCATAGGTAATCTTATACCCTCCATACAGGCCTTCGCAAATAGCCGCAATCATATCCTCTAAAAACTTCATCATATCATTGTAATCCCAATAAGCTGCATAACACTCCATCATTGTAAATTCAGGATTATGAGACCTGTCCATACCTTCATTTCTGAAATCCCTGGAAAATTCAAAAACCCTTTCCATTCCCCCGACTACCAGCCTTTTTAAATAGAGTTCATCAGCGATTCTCAAATATAGATCAATGCCAAGAGAATTATGATGCGTTATAAACGGCCTTGCCGAAGCGCCGCCGTAAAGAGACTGCAGTATCGGTGTGTCAACCTCAAGAAAGCGCCGCTCCTTCAAATACTCTCTCATCGAGTCAATAATCCGCGATCTTTTTATAAAAATATCCATCACATCATCATTTACTATCAGATCCAGATATCTTCTTCTATACCTTAGCTCTTTGTTCTGAAGGCCATGATACTTTTCAGGAAGCGGAAGAAGTGATTTGCTCAGCAGTTCAATCTCTTTCACCCTCACCGTAAGCTCTTCAGTGCGGGTCTTAAAGAGAACTCCCTTTATACCGATAAAATCTCCGATATCAAGCAGTTTGAAGAGTTTAAAATCACTTTCACTGACCTTTTCATCCTTGATATAAAATTGAATTCTCCCCGTATTATCCTTTATATCCCCGAAAGAGGTATGCCCGTGCCCCCGCATAGCCATAATCCTTCCTGCCAGCAAAACCTCTTCTTCTTTTTCTATTAATCCGCTCTGATTCCCCTCCAGCTCCCCTATTGCGTGCGACCTGCTGAAACTGTACGGATAGGGATTAACTCCCATCTGCCGAATCTTGTCCAGCTTCAGAATCCTCTGCTGCCTTTCACGTATACCTTCCGTTTTTGATTTGCTATCCACTTTATTTTATCCTTTCCTTCCATCTGAGATAGGCTTCGATAAACTCCTCAATTTTTCCATCCATTACCGCGATTACATTGCCGGTTTGAACATCTGTCCGATGATCCTTGACCATCGTATAGGGATGAAAGACATAGCTTCGAATCTGATGCCCCCACGATATATCCTGTTTCACTCCGGCTATTTTTGCCTTCTTTTTTTCCTCTTCTTCCAGAAGTTTGGCATAAATCCTTGATCTTAATACTTGCATTGCCATCTCCCGGTTCCTGAGCTGAGAGCGTTCATTCTGACATTGAACAACTATTCCCGTGGGAAAATGCGTAAGCCTCACTGCTGACGACGTTTTATTAACGTGCTGTCCCCCAGCGCCGCTGGCGCGGTATGTATCAATCCTGAGATCATCCGGTTTTATTTCAACTTCGATCTCTTCATCTATCTCCGGATAGACCAGAACAGACGCGAATGAAGTGTGTCTTCTGTGCCCGGCATCAAATGGCGATATTCTTACCAATCGGTGAATCCCGCTTTCAGCCCTCAGTTTGCCATACGCGAAATCACCGCGCACTTCGAGAGTAACATTTTTTATCCCGGCTTCATCACCCGGCTGCAGGTCAAGAAACTTATATTCGTAACCATTATTCTCCAGGTATCTCGTATAGAGCCTTAGCAGCATTTCGGTCCAATCCTGCGATTCGGTTCCTCCGGCCCCCGGATGAATATTGATCAAAGCGTTATCGTTATCATGTTCCCCTGAAAGGAGCATACGCAGTTCAAATTTATCAATCTCTTTTTTAAGTATTTTTAATTCGGGCGCTATCTCACTGACAATTGACGCGTCTTCTTCACTATCACAGAGGGCGACTAATTCCTGAATCGATTCAATACGGTTCTCAATAGTGTTATACGGCCCTAAAACAGATTTGTGTGTTTTAAGTTCCTTTACCAGCTTCTCAGCTTCAATCCTGTTATTCCAAAAATCAGGGCCGGTCATCTTCTTTTCAATCCCGGAGATACTCTTGTTTAAGAACTCAAGGTCAAAGATACTCCCGCATTTTAACAAGCCGAGTCGTGAGCATTTTTATATTTTCATTTATTTCATTCATATTTAACTTGTTACTCATCGCTTCCCTCCATATTATATCCGAACAATCCGGCATCCGCCCGCGGCAGTGTCGCTTCGCTCCTCAATCAGCATTACTATCAAGAAAATCATTTCTTATCTTTTTCGCAACAGCTTTTAGTTCTTCGATTGAGCAAAAGGTGTTTATTACCGCATCGCCTTTCTCCCAATCGGAATATAGAGGCCTCTGCGCCTCTACCCTCTTCTCAGCTTCGGCTTCCTCGATGCTGTCCCTTTTTATAAGCCTCTCAATCCTGACATTCTCAGCCGCTTTTGTAACAACAACAAAATCCTCTTTGAAATTAAATTTATACTGGAAAAAAAGTACAGCATCAAGAACAATATATCTGACTTTGCCGATAATATTCAAGACTTCTTCATCTATTTTTTCCTTTACGTAAGGATAAAGAATATTGTTAAGGCTCTTTAGTTTTTCAGGATCCGAAAAGACAATATCTCCGAGCTTTCCTCTCAAAACCGCACCTGAGCCGTCAATCACACTACTGCCGAATTTCCGGAGAACTCTTTCCTTAACTTCTTCCGCTTCAAGCACACCATTGGCAATTTTATCAGCATCAAGCAGAGAACCCCCATCAGCGGCTATAACTCCGGCTACCGTACTCTTGCCGGAAGCAATCGGGCCGGTTACAACTATTACAGGGGTATTCATTAATGCGCCTCCAGCCAATTTCTCCCCGTATCTATGCTTACTATCAGGGGCACCTCTAATTCAATAGCCGATTCCATTCCGGCCCTGACAATCTCAAGCATAATAGCTTCTTCCTCGAAGGGAATTTCAAAGACCAGTTCGTCATGAACCTGCATGATCATTCTGCCGGCGAGATTCTGCTCAGACACTATTCTGTCAATATTTATCATTGCGACCTTTATCATATCGGCTGCTGTCCCCTGTATCGGCGTGTTAACGGCTATCCTCTCGGAGAAACTGCGCAGCCTGCCGTTTGTACTGGAAATATCCCTCAGTTCCCTCCTTCTTCCCAGCATCGTTTCAGTATATCCGGTCTTCCGGGCCTTTTCCTTACATTCCTCTATAAACTCCCTGACTCCGGGATACTTATTAAAATAACCCTCTATAAATTCCACCGCCTCATCTACGGTCACACCAATCTGTTTCGAAAGGCCTCTTGCCCCGAGGCCGTAAATAACTCCGAAATTAATAGTTTTCGCGACCGAACGCATCTGCACTGTTACATCATCCTCTTCAATCTGATAAATCATAGCCGCTGTTCTCCTGTGAACATCCGCGCCATCACGAAAAGCCTTAACAAGATTCGGATCGCCGGAGAGATGTGCCAGTATCCGCAGTTCAACCTGAGAATAATCAGCATCCATCAGCAGGTTTCCCTCACGCGGCACAAAAGCGCTTCTTATCTTTTTCCCAAGCTCTGAGCGTATCGGGATATTCTGCAGATTCGGGTTACTCGAGGATAGTCTTCCCGTTGAAGTGACCGTTTGATTAAAGGAAGTATGAATCCTTTGCGTCTTCTTGTTAACAAGTAACGGCAAAGAATCTATATATGTATTTGCCAATTTGGAAAACTGACGGTAATCAATAATATACGGAACAATAGGATGCTTGCCGGAAAGTTCCGTAAGCACGTCCATATCGGTTGAATACCCCGTCTTTGTTTTTCTTATTACCGGAAGTTCGAGTTTTTCAAAGAGAATATGCTGCAGCTGCTTATTTGAATTAATATTGAATTCTTCCCCGGCGTATTTATAAATCTTTTTACGGATTTCCTTAAGTTTCACTGAAATTTCACCGGATAAGCGCAGAAGCCTCGGCCTGTCTATCGCGACTCCCGCAAGTTCCATCTTCATCAAAACAAAAAGCAAAGGCATTTCAATTTCCCCGAAGAGCATCTCATACCCTGAACCGGAAAGGAGCCCGCCGAAAATCTTCATAAGCCTAAAGGTGAAATCAGAATCCTCGCAGGCATACTCTTTCAATTTTGACAGCGGAACCTTCCTTATATCTTTCTTTTTATCACCTTTTTCAAACAGCTCCTTGTACGCGATCATTCTGTGCCTGCAGAATTCCAGAGCCAGATTATCAAGGGAATGAGACCTCCTGGATGGATCAAGACAATAGGATGCTATCATCGTGTCAAAGGAAACGCCGTCTACCTCTATGCCGCAGCCCTTTAAAACCATAAGATCATATTTAATATTGTGCCCGGCCTTTTTTATCCCTTTATCCAGGAAAAGAGGCCCCAGTTTATCTTTAATAACCTCAAGCGGAATACCATTAGGTTGTTCATTGTCAAACTCAAACAATCCGCCGGCTGAATCAATCCCTGACTCCTGGACAGGGATATAAAAAGGCTTCCCCTCTTCGGCGCAGAAGGAAATTCCCACAAGCTCCGCCTCTACCGGATTAATCGATGTCGTTTCAACATCAAAAACAAACTCCCCGGCCGAAGTAAGATATGAGACAAGCTCTTCGATCTTCTCCTCTTTAACAAGGTAATAATCGTTTTCTTCAAGATCGTCAGTAGGCTCCGTAATTATTTCCCGGACAATTTCATGAAAATCAAGTTTGAGAAGCATTTCCGCCAGTTCCCCCGGGTCAAAACCCTTAACTTTCATCTTCTCAAGCTCAAAATTTTCGGGCACATTTATCAGTTCGACGAGCTTCCTTGAAAAAACGGCTTCCTCTCTGCCCGATTCGATCTTGCTACTAACATGTACCGATTCAATATCTTCTGTTTTATCAAGAATATTTTCCAGGGAACCAAACTCGCCAAGCAATTTTAAAGCGGTCTTTTCCCCGATCCCTTTCACTCCCGGAATATTATCCGCGCTGTCACCCATCAGCGCTAGAAAATCAGTTATCTGCGCGGGGGTTAATCCGTACCGCTCCTGAATGTATTCCGGCCCCACCTGATCGGACAGATTCGCGCCCTTGCCCGGCCTGATTAAACGCACCCTATCAGAAAGAATTTGAAAGAGGTCCTTGTCGCCTGTCACAATCTTGACATCGATCTGCCGCCTCGAAGCAATCCCGGCAATTGTAGCCAGTATATCATCTGCTTCATATCCGGGAACCGCGCAGACAAAAATTCCAAACGCCTTTACCAGATCATGCAGCAGAGGTATCTGCCTCGCCAGGTCCTCGGGCATTTTCTCGCGGTTTGCTTTGTATTCCGGAAAGATTTTACTCCTGCCCGTGGGTTTATCGCTGTCGAAGACCACAGCCAGATATTCGGGATTATACCCTTTTAATATCTGCATCAGAACCTTAGTAAACCCATATAACGCGCTGGTGTTTTCTCCTCGGGAATTGGTCAGCGGATTCCTGATAAATGCGTAATAAGATCTGTACGCGATAGCGTGGCCGTCTACAAGGATAAGATTCATAATATAATCAACCCTGTTTGTATAAAGATTTTCTTCTGATAAATAACTCGACCTCTCGGGGTACGAGATAACGAATTGAACTTCCACGGCCGACTAATTTTCTAATTCCGCTTGAAGAAATTGAATTCCGTCCCTCCGTAAGGACAATCACGGCCGCCTGTTCGGGGATAGTATTCCCTAAGTACCCGGGGCGCTCCATCGAAACGATTGTCGCGTTATCGAAAATTATACCCGGCTTTTTCCAGTCCGGAATATCGGCAACAGAATCACTTCCGACAAGCAGATGCAAATGTTCTCTGTCATAACCTTCTTCTTTAAAAAAGAGCACCGATTCATAGGTGAAAGATGTTTCTTCTTTTTCTTCAAAAAGGGATATTTCAAATTTTTCATTATTCTCGACCGCGAGTTGAACCATCCTCTTGCGCAAGGCATATTCGCTGAGAGCTCCGGCATTCTTGTGAGGAGGCATAGCCGTTGGAATAAAGTAAACGCGGTCCAGGCCGGCGAAATCCAAAGCCCTCTGGGCCAGAATCAGATGGCCGGTATGGATCGGATCGAATGATCCGCCGAATAAGCCTATTTTTTCTTTACCCTTCATCTGCTCCCCTCTTTAATAACTCGTCAAGAGATCTTTGAGCATCCCTCTTCTCCTGAATATCCTCCCCGAACGAAATTACCTTTTTATATTCACCAATTGCTTCTTCGGTATTCTTTCGTATTTCAAAGATTTTTCCTTTATAATAGTGGCTTTTTGCCGCTTCAATTGTACCTTCATACAGATCAATCGTTTTTGAAAAATATATCAGGGCGGCATTGTAATGTTCGAGTGAATAATACATTTTCGCGCTCATAAATTTCTTTTCGGCAAGCTTACTGTTGATTTCTTCAATCAGCTGCTGCGCTTCCCCTCGTCTCGGGCTGTTAGGAAAAAGGCGCAAAAAACGCTCGATCCTGTTCTTCGCCTCAAAGGTCTTGGTTTGATCATTTTCAATCCTGCTCGATTGCTTAAAAAAGCATAACCCCTCAATAAAAAAAGCATCATCTACATATTCGCTGTATCCATAGTCATTGATAAGAACTCTGTATTCCACGGCCGCCAAAGGATATTCCTCATTCATTCTATAGCATTCCGCCAATTTGAACTGAGCGTAATCACAACGTTCATCTCCCGCAAAGACAGCAAAGTAGTCTTTATATTCAAGCGCGGCATCATCGTAATTCCCCTTGTCGAATAAATCATCTGCGATTTCGAGTTTTCTCGATGGCTGATTAACTGTTTTTGTCTTGTAAGGTCCGCCGCAGGAAATCATAAAAACAAAAATAAATGGCAGAAGATAATATATCCGCTGTTTATTACTTTGATTCTTCAAGTTTCTCAATCCTTTCTTTCGCTCTCTCGGAATATCTTCCACTCGACCAAAGATTCAGTTTTAATACCTTTTCATAACAATCAATTGATTTCTGGATAAACATCTGCCTGGAATATATTTCTCCCAACATAAAATAGGCCCGGACGAGATTAAGTGTGTTCAAGGATGATTTTGTCACGGAAAGAAGCATATTTTCAGCCACACCCAGCTCGCCTCCCTCAATAGCCTTCTCGGCTTCCTGTATCGAAAGATTCTCATAATTCCAGGTGGCTGTCGAAATAAAACGGCTGATCGGATACTTCACAATAAGAAGCCTGTAAGCAGCAATTGCCTTTCGATTCTCTCCAACCTCTTTATAGACAGACCCGAGATTAATCATCGCCTCGGCAGCTCCCGATGAATCCGGATAGTTACTCAGGTATCGGTCAAGAAAGATGATCGACTCGTTAAAATCCCTTTTCTCCATCAGGAATTTCCCCGCTTCGAGATCATATTCTCCAAAAGAAATATTCGGATCATAATTAACAGCCTGGATAATAAATCTCCTGCCGCTTGTGTTAACCCCCCTATTCATATATTCAATGGCTTTACCCTGCAGGACCGAAGCTATTTTCGGCGCCCATGCAGAATCGGCCCCGCATAATTCCTCGAAATATTTCTCGGCGTCCCCTTCAATTCCCAATTTTAGTAAAGACTCCGCCGCGATAAATAACAATCGGGGATTCCGTTCGCCGCCTCTTCTGAGATGGTGCCTAACAAGAAAAACCACCTGCCTGAAATTCCCGTCCTCAAACTCCTTCTCAACCCTTTTTAGAATCGGATCCTGTCCGCAGGAAACAACAATAAGGCAGACTGCCAGGATTAATAATGTCAATTTGAAAATAATGTTACGCACCATATCCGTGCTACTCATCGGATTGATTGGAGAAAAAGAGAGAAACGAGCCCGGCCACAATACCGGTTACGATAATCGGCTGTATCAACTTGCCCATTGAAAATTCTTTTCTCTCAGGCCTTGTAAAGGTATAATTTTCATCTTCCACTATATCAAGAAACGAATATGGAATCACATCATCAAATTCCTTTTCCGTCTCGCCTATCCATACTATGTCCCCTGACTCGATATCAACAAGCTGAACAAAGAGGTGTATTTGAACCAATCTTTCCACCTCTTTGGCGCCTATCCACCAGCTTCTGCTGATATCCGGATATTTTAATGACATTCGCAGTACTTGATAATTCAATTCGTAACCTGACTGAACGGTTTGCACTGAATCTGTTTCAGCTTTCTCTTCGCGGTATACATCCATCCCCGCGCCGATTGTCCGTTCAAGAAGGGCATTTTCAAATATAAAATCAATTTCTCCAACACCCCTGCTCTTAATCAGGAGAATACGCTTTCCATCCTCAAGAGAGGGCATATTAGTCAGAATCTCATCTATCGCGGTAATAGAAAGTTTATTCAGCAATTCAAAGTTTGAATATATGCGATCTCCCGTTTGCTGTGGAGCGCTTGAAGCTGATAAAGAAGAGAAAAGAAAAACTATAATCACAATATCAATAATTTTCTGCAGTTTGCTGTATTTTCTGAAGAACCTCACACATGACCTCCATCATATATCATGATTTTCTACGCATACCAGTACAACTTAACACCTTTTATAATCGATATCCATACTAAAATGTCAACAAAAATATTACTTTACACTGCCGAACAGATCGTATGCTTCAGCCCTTTCTATATGAACATCAACAAATTTGCCCGGTTCTACCCGATTGCCCGACAGGAAAACAACCCCGTCAATCTCGTAAGCCTGTCCATAGAACCTGCCCTCTCCCCATACCCCTTCAGCCGGGCTCTGTGAAGAATCGATTATTTCATCAACCAGCACCTTTTCGACCCTTCCGGTTCTCTTGGCAAGATTCTCGTGAGAAATGTCCATCTGAATGTCGCTTATCATTTCTCTTCGGCTGAGAATGGTCCCGCTATCGACTACCCCGTTATAGTTGTATGCCCTTGACCCTTCTTCGGGAGAAAAACCGAAGGTTCCAACG
>JAUXHZ010000299.1 GCA_030621255.1 Candidatus Latescibacterota bacterium | reverse complement strand
GACAGGCCCGCGTGGAATAAGTTCGAAAATTGTAGAGAGCAACATAGAATGTTCACCATGTTTTAAAAAAGAATGCCCGAAATATAACAATGCTAAGTGCTTTGATGATATAACAATAGAGAGGGTATATAAAGTTATTTGTGAAATGCTGGGTAGTGGAAATATTAGCCGTAAGTGATGTGAGCAACCTTTATGAAGGTGATGAGATTGGATTTAGTTCGGGAAGCAGAAAAGCGAAAACTGAAGAACAGAATTCTAGTTACCAGATTGAGATATCTTGGTGATGTGATCATTACTACGCCGGTTATTCGGGCTTTAAGTGAACGTTATCCCGGTGCTGAAATTTTTTATCTTACCGAGTCGAAGTACGCGTCTATCCTTCAGCAGAATCCCTATCTTAATGGAATCATTAGTTTAGGTAAGGGGTTAACCGGAACATTAAAAACTATTAGAGAGATAAGGAAAAAGAGGTTTGTTGCGGCATTAGATCTTTTTTATAATCCGAGAAGCACTAATATTCTTTTTCTTTCCGGAGTGCCGATAAGGTTGGGTGGAAACAGGAGAGCGAGAAAGATCTTTTATACGCACAATTTTAAAGTTCCCCCGGAGACAAGAAGTTGCGTGAAGCATCATTTATCAGGACTTGGAAAATTTGATTGTAATCCCCGTATGAATGAATTGCCAAGGGTTTATCTAAACGACGATGAAAAGGAAAGAGGGAAAAAGATTGTTGAAGATATAACCGGAGTTAGCTCGGATAGAAAAATGATCGTCGCAATACATCCCTGTGGAACATTTCAGTCTAAGAGATGGCCTGTGAAATCTTTTGCTCTTCTGGCGGATATGATTCTTGAATCGTTTAACGCTGAAATAGTTGTGGTTTCGGGCCCGGGGCAGGAGAAAACCGCTCGGCAGGTAAATGCCTTGAGTAAGTTTGATTTAAAAATCTTGCCTCTCTTTCAAATAAGAACTCTAGCGTCTGTTCTTAATTTCTGCGACGCGGTTGTAGCAAATGATGGGGGTATACTTCATCTTGCTGTAGCTCTTGGAAAACCAACAATAGGTGTTTTTGGCCCCACAGAACCGGATATTTGGTTTCCGTACGAAGATAAAGGCCCCTTTACTCTTGCCACCGAAAGCCTTGAGTGCGCCCCATGTCATAAAGATTATTGTGAAGGCCTGGAATGTTTGAGAAATCTTGATCCTGGAAAGGTCTTTAATAAATTTTTAGATGCGGTAGATTGGGGAATGAGCAGCTAAAACAGCTGTCAGGTTCTGAAATGGGAAAACGGTGAAATTTCACTTGGTTGAGAGATTCAACCAAGTGAAGAAGAATGGGAGTAGCAGTGGAGAAACGGGATAAATTATCAAATGTGTCACTTATCGTGATTACTCTAAATGAAGAAGATAACCTAGAGGTTTGCCTTGGCAGTGTTGGAGGGATTGGAGAGATAATTGTTGTTGATTCTTTTAGCTCGGATAGAACTGTTGAGGTAGCTGAAAGTTTCGGAGCGCGAGTCTATCAAAGGGAATTTATCTCAAATGCTCTTCAGAAGAATTGGGCTATCAAGAAAGCAGAAAAGGATTGGATATTAATTCTGGACGCGGATGAATCGTTGTCTCTGGAGCTTCTGGAAGAAATCGAAAGAGAGATTGTTTCACCGAAAGCTGACGGATATTGGCTAAAAAGAAGAAATGAGTTTATGGGCCGCAGGATTCGATTTTGCGGATGGAACAAAGACAAAGTTCTACGTCTTTTTAGAACAGAGAAAGGGAAATACAATAATCGTTCTGTTCATGAAAAGTTAATATTAAATGGAAAGATTTCGAAGTTTAAAAATTTCCTGTATCACAAATCTTACAGGGATCTCTCTGATTATATTGAAAGAATGAAAAGATACAGCCGATGGGGAGCTAACGAATTGTATGATAATGGGAAACCCTGGTTTCCTGGAATTATTGCGCGCCCGGCTTGGAGATTTTTTAGAATGTACTTTCTGCAGCTCGGGTTTCTTGAAGGAAAAGAGGGTTTTATTCTTTGTTCAACGGCAGCGGCGAGCGTTTTCTTTAAATATGTTTATTTGGTGGAATTATATAAATATGGATCTGAATCTTCCGCGAATACCAGGGAATAGGTGCGGAATACTACTTTCCGGGTACAAAAAAGTTTTATAAACTTTTTTAGGGTAGAATAGAGGGATATTTGAAAATAGTTCTGATAAATAGTGAAATGGGGCTCAGGGGTGGAGAGTATCAGACACTTGCGCTTGCATCGGGTCTGGTTG
>JAUXHZ010000166.1 GCA_030621255.1 Candidatus Latescibacterota bacterium | reverse complement strand
GCTGATTATCCCCACCTTCTTGGAAACCAGTTCTCACTGCTGGTACAGGTTCCCTTTGCCATGACTCTTAAGCAGGTAACACAATTTCCGCCGAATCTTACGGTAAGTAATATCCAGAGTATTATTGAAAATACAATTATTCCGGCTCTGGACAGGTCGATTGCGCATCTAAACAGCGTGGAGCTGAACACTGCTATTAAATTGACTATACAATTCGATGATGGATTAATAACTGATACTTATGTGATCGATCTTGGTGAAATATATTTCTTTGACGCTTCAATTCACGCTTTGCGGGCGGCTTTTAAGATGGCTATCATATATTCACTTTAAGTCAGATTGGAACATCTGCCTTCAAAACAATATTTACCCAAATGTCACAAGCGCAATCCCCGCAAGGGTCAACGCCACAGAAACCGCCTTGCGCTTTGTAAAGGACTCTCCCAGAAATATAGCGGCGAAGATAATTACATATATCGTACTCGTTTGATTAAGTATCGCCGCGGTTCCCGTATTAGTATATTTCATGCCTCCCAGCCAGAAAATAAGAGCAAGGTATGAACCCAGGATTGTTCCTGGAAGAGAAAACTTCCAGCTCTTAGAAGGTTTGAAAACCGAGAAATAGCTCCGCCTCTTTCCGGAAATTAAGGCTGCCGGAATGAGAATAAACAAACTCCCGAGCTGTCTTACCGCAGTTGCCCAAATGAGTGATGAACGGGATAATACGGGTTTTGCTATTACGACTCCGAATCCGAGTGTCACCATTGCCCCCATACCCCAGAGAATTCCAATTATCAAACTGTTCCTTGTCAGCCCCGGGGGCAATTTGTGCCTGGAGGATACAAATATGCCGGTAAAAATAAGGAACATCCCGCCAATCTGCATTATCCCTATCCCTTCCCCTAGAAGCAGAAACGCGAAAAATATAACCGAAGGGGAATAAGAACAATCAACAACAGCCATAATCCCCGCCCCTATTTTATTGAGGGCATGATGGAACATTATATCAGATATGGATATCGCTATAACGCCGCTTGAAAAGAGAATCAAATAGTCCTCCAAAGGCGCTCTGTTCCAAATATTTTCTCCCATGATCTTGACAGTGGCGGCCAAAAGAACACTCGTTATACCTACACGGAAGAAGGTGAGCGCGAACGGGGAAACACTCTCTCCCGACCTCTTAAAGCATATTACCGCGAGCCCCCATATCAGAGCGGATAAAAGCGCGTATAATTCTCCCATTTCGCTTTTCCTTTAAAAACCGGCGGAAGAGAACTCTCTTCCGCCAGAAACATTCGTTTAGCAAAACATGCTTACGGTATTAATGTATCGTAAGCTCATCGAGCAATTTCTCCGCTCCGCTGTATCTATCAAGAACAAAAAGAATGTAACGGGAATCTACACTTATGCATCTTGTAAGACTCTCATCAAAGAGATAGTCCGCGGAAATACTTTCATAGTTTCCATCAAAAGCGGCGCCGATAACCTCTCCCTTTCCATTCATTATGGGACTTCCGGAGTTTCCGCCTGTTATATCACAGGTTGACAAGAAATTTACCGGAATATCCCCGAGAGCTTCATCCTTATACTTGCCGTAATCCCCCGTTTTTTTGATATCGCGAAATATTTCCGGACAGTCAAAGGGCGCTTCTCCCGTATGTTTTGCAACCACTCCACCAAGTGAAGTAATGTAATCATACTGAACAGCTTCTGCCGGCGAGTAGCCTTTTACGGTTCCGAAGGTCAAACGAATCGTACCGTTGGCATCCGGGTAAAACGCGCCGCCCTTCCATTTTCTGTAAGCCTCTATCAATTTCGGCCTGATAGCTGTTATTTCACCGGAAAATTCCTTGCCTCGTTTTTCAATATCTCTTGTTTCAGGATCAAGGCTCAGTGCAAATTGAATAAAAGCGTCCTCTGATCCCAGAACCTCTTCGCGGGAGAGTTCAAATACGCGTATTCTTTCTTCTACCGTTCCAAGAGCAGTTGCCGCATAGAGTTTCTCAATCGCATTATCTATCTTGCTTTCAATATCACCGCCATCGGCCGCAGCGAGCAAGTTGTCGAATCCCTCTATCCTCTGTTCTTCAGAAAGTTCCTGTGATTTTATCAGGAAATACTTAAGAGCCTTTTTATCAACACTTTCATCATAACTCATCTGAATAGTTCTAAGGCCTGTCATAAGCCTGGGTTTGTCCCTTTCCATAAATCCGGGATCTCTCTCAAGGTCTTCCTTTGTTTTTTCTTCGCTCCATCGGACCAGAGTTTTGGCGGCTCTTAACATCTGGCATCCGAAACCTGAAAATCCCATAACAAAGCTCTTTTCACGATAAGTTTCCTGTTCCTTATAAAGCGCCTCGATAGAGGGCATAACATCGCCGTACTTCTTTTTCATTTTTTTCTTAGTGCCAAGCCATTCTGTAAATTCTTTTTCCTCTTTGATCTTTAACTCAAGAAGACCGGCTTTTTTGAAACCTTCCAGCATCCCCTCATAATTTTTCATCGCGTTATTCAGCATCTGATCAAAGGAAGCCACTTTTATTGCTACTGCAGGATTTTCCTCCGCAGCTTTCTTAAACAAATCTATCATCTCACCAAAGACCTTTATACTGTTAGGATAGCTCCAGTTCTGATTGTATTCTACAGAATATGATGAACGGTAACGCATAGTTCTTCCGGGGATACCGATTATCATTGCATAGTCATCCTTTTCGTACCCCTTTGTTGAAATAGCAAGATGCATATCAGGTTCGAAAGGAACATTTTCTTCCGCGTATTCCGCGGAACTACCGTCGGGAGCAACATAGGCTCTGAAGAACGAAAAATCGCCCGTGTGCCGGGGCCACATCCAGTTATCTATGTCTCCACCGTAATTTCCGATCGATTTCGGGGGCGCGTATACGATCCTAACATCCTTCATAGTAAAGGATGTAAATAGTTTATACTGCATTCCTCCATAAAAACTTGAAACACGGCACTTTACATCTTTTCCGTCTTCAGCTTTCTTGACAATCTCTTTTATTTTGTTTTCGATCGCTTCGTATCTCTCAACACCTTTAAACCCCTTCGCAGCATCAAGAACTTCATCGGAAACATCCTCAATAGAAATCAGGATCGATGCCCTGTATCCGGGGGCATTAATTTCCTTGTCATACGAGTCGGCGTAAAACCCCTCTTCAATAAAATTGCTCTCCGTTGAGCTTGTCCTCTGAAGAGCGCCAAATGCCACATGATGATTCGTAAGTATCAATCCCTTCCCTGAGACGAATGTACCGGTACCGCCTCCAAGATTGACTATAGCGGAAGCTATGCCCCCGCCATCAGATGTATATATTTCATCCTGAGAAAGCTCAAGCCCCAGATTTTTCATCTGCTTGAAAAGATCATCATTAAATTTGTCCAGCTGCCACATGCCCTCTTCGGCGAAAGCCGGAAGAGTAACAAGAATAACAAAAACAACAAGAACAGAGAACCCTACTTTGAACCGCATAACTTTATACCTCCTTCGGTAACAAGTTTTTCCACTGCCGATTTAGACTCAGCATTATAACAAAAACCGGCGATGCGGGCAAAGTATTCTTTAATAAACGATAATTCCGGATATATAAAAAAGCAGGTGTAATAACTTGTTTGCGATTTGACAGAGCAGATGGTTTTTCTTTATTGCTCAATCGCCATTAAATCATTGATTTCAATTTGACATATTGGAAGGATAGATATAAAAAATTAATATTCCGCCATCACCTTGGACCACTCTCGGGCAACTGAAATTCTATTTTCAACAAGATTTACTATCTTTTTGCTTTCAGCCTTTTCCTTCAGTTCCTGCCACTCCCCGATCGCTTCATCTATTTCTCCAAGCCTGGCGTGCAGATAACCTTTTATAAACATTGCTTTCTGGTTATT
>JAUXHZ010000168.1 GCA_030621255.1 Candidatus Latescibacterota bacterium | reverse complement strand
CAGAGACAATATGAAACTTGAATTAACAGAGCAGGTTCAGCATGAGCATCACTATGCAATCATTGACGAAGTTGATAGTGTTCTGGTAGATGAAGCGAGAACCCCTCTTATAATATCAGGCCCTGTACCCGGCTCATCTATCAGGGATGACTTTGAATTGTTAAGAGGACGTGTTGATAGTCTGGTAACAAAGCAAAAAAGAATGGTAAACAAGATTCTGAGTGAAATTTCTCTACCAGATACTGAAGATGAAGATTTGGATGAGTATGGTATTGGAAAGGCACTTCTGCTCGCGCGCCGAGGCGATCCCAAAAACAAAAAATTTATGAAACTGAGAAAGAAAACAGGTTACGAAAAAATGATGCTCTCAGTGGAAGCTGATTATATGAGAGAGAAAAAACTTCATCTGCTTGACGAGGAGCTCTTCCTGGTTATAGACGAAAAATCGGGAACAATAGATCTTACCGAAAAGGGCAGAGACACTTTAAGCGTCGCTGACAGGGAACTCTTTGTTCTTCCGGATTTAGGACAGCAGCTCCATGAAATCGATTCTAATTCTTCCTTTTCGAGTGTGGAAAAAATAAAGAAAAAGGATAAATCATACCGCGAATATGCTTCAAAAAGTGAGAAAATTCATAATTTCAATCAATTGCTTAAGGCTTATACGTTATTTGAGAAAGACGTTGAATATGTTGTGCAGGATGGCAAGGTGCTGATTGTCGATGAGTTCACGGGAAGGCTTATGGCCGGCAGGAGATTCAGCGATGGGCTACATCAGGCGCTCGAAGCAAAGGAAAGAGTGAAAGTGGAGGGTGAGACGCAAACCTTCGCTACAATCACCCTACAGAACTATTTTAGAATGTACAAAAAGCTAGCGGGTATGACCGGAACGGCCGAAACTGAAGAAGAAGAATTTCACAAGATATATAATTTGAGAGTTGAGGTTATTCCTACAAATAAACCGGTAAGGCGCATTGATTATGACGATGAGATATACAAAACAAAAAGGGAAAAAATTCAGGCAATAATCAATGAAATAAAGAAACGCCACGAGGGTGGAATCCCCGTACTTGTCGGAACAATATCGGTCGAATTTTCTGAAACACTAAGCCGTATGCTGAAAAGAGAGGGTATACCCCACAATGTATTAAACGCTAAACAGCACAAGAGGGAAGCGGATATAGTTGCGTACGCCGGTAAAAAAGGAGCCGTTACTATAGCTACGAATATGGCCGGCAGGGGAACGGACATCAAACTTGAAGAGGGAGTTGTGCAGTGTAAAAATTGCTGTATAGACTGTCAGTCTCCCGAAGAGTGTGAAGATTGCCCTGATGAGAAAACGAAGGCTTGTATCAAAGATATGCCGTGCGGACTTCATATTATAGGTACCGAGAGGCATGAGAGCCGGAGAATTGACAGGCAGCTAAGGGGAAGATCGGGTAGGCAGGGAGATCCCGGATCTTCAAAATTCTTCATTTCGCTTGAAGATGATCTTATGAGACTCTTTGGTTCCGAGAGGGTTTCCGGCATTATGGACAAACTCGGACTTCAAGAGGGGGAATCTATACAGCACAGCTTTATTACGAGGGCAATTTCCAAATCGCAGAAACGTGTTGAAATGTATAATTTTGGTATCAGAAAAAGACTTCTTGAATATGATGATGTTATGAACAAACAGCGTGAAGTAATTTACGCGCGGCGAAATGAAATTCTAAAGAGCAAAGAACTTGACAGCCTTGTAGACGGTTTTATTGGAGAATATGTTGATTCAATCATTGGAAAATATCTTCAGGAAAATGTTTATCAGGAAGACTGGAACCTTGATGCAGCCGCTATGGAACTTGAACAAACGTTCATCGTTCCCTTTAAAATTCCAGAGAGGACCGATGATAATTCAATTGATCCGGATTCAGTAAAGAATGATTTTATTGAAAAGGCACGCGAGGCCGATCAAATCCGCAAATCAACAATATCTCCCGAAATTCTATATAAACTGGAAAAAATGATAATGCTTCAGAGTATAGACGCCAAGTGGATGGAACACCTGCACGAACTTGATAATCTGAAAGAGGGAATCCATTTAAGATCATATGCGCAGAAGGATCCCGTAGTTGAGTATAAACAGGAAGCCTTTTCTCTCTTTACCGATGTTCTTGATGAGATAAATAAATCAGTTTTATGGGGTTTGTTTCACGCGAGGCTTGAGGAAGAAAACAGGGGAAGGGAATTGGGACGGAGAATTCACGAAGTAACGGATGCCTACAGCGGGAACTTTGTTGAACAAAACGAACGTAAACTTGTAAAGGAAAGAGCAAAAATAGCCGACAATGCAGGTGCGGCAGGCCGTAAAACGATTCGGCGTGATCTTCCCAAGGTCGGAAGAAATGATCCATGCCCGTGCGGAAGTGGCAAGAAATATAAAAATTGTTGCGGAAGAAAATAAAAAATGCCATCTTCCGTTTTTATTAACTGGATTTGTAAAGGGAAACAGAATGAAAAAGGATATAAAAAAATTACTCGATTCATTTCTGTCAGAAGTGCATAAAAATTCCGATCAAGAAGATCCAATAGATAAATTGGAAAGAATGGGCTTTTCGGAAAAAGAGATTGATGAAGCGATTGAGGCAGTTGCTCAACATGCCAACCCTTTCTTCGTTATTCGGAAATTCAGTAGGGTCCTAGGCGAATCGGAGAAGCTCAGCCTTTCGACAGAAGCTCAGGGGTATCTTATTAAACTTATAGATTCCGGGTTAATATCAGAATCTGAGCTTGGTATTCTTCTGGAAGCTATTTCTATTGAGAGTTCTTATCCCGCTTCTGTTAAGGATATAAAGTTCTTTATAAAGAGATTCGTCGGCGATTTGTATGATAATTTCTCAAATTCAAGCGTAAAAAGTAATTTAAGGATTAATTAAGGATTAAAAATGAACAAACCTCTTGTAATAGTTGAATCACCCGCCAAAGCAAAAACAATCAGAAAATATCTTGATAATAATTATGAAGTTGTAGCTTCCGTTGGACACATTCGTGATCTTCCCAAAAAGAAACTCGGGATTGATGTTGAAAATGGATTTAAACCTGAATACGTAAATATGAAGGACAAAGCTACAGTTATCAAGAAGCTTAAAGCGGCGGCGAAATCAAGTGAACGGATAATGATTGCGACTGATATGGATCGTGAGGGAGAGGCTATTGCTTGGCATTTAAGCAAGATTCTCGAGAAAAACGGAGTTGAAATAAAACGAATAGTATTTAATGAAATTACACGAAAGGCTATCGAGAAAGCGATAGCTAATCCAAGTAATATTAATTTAAATAAGGTCAACGCACAGCAGGCGAGGCGAATACTTGATAGACTTGTAGGGTATCTTGTCAGTCCTGTTCTATGGAAGGTTTTTTATAGGGGACTGAGTGCCGGAAGAGTTCAAACTGTAGGCCTAAGATTTTTATGCGAAAGAGAAGCTGAAATAAGAAAATTTGTTCCGGAAGAATACTGGACCATAGAAGGCGAGTTAGCTAGCTCCAAAGGCGTATCTTTCGATACCATATTAGCGAAGATAGATGGAAAGAAAGCGGATATAAAGAAAAGGAAAGAAGCTGAATCAGCGGTATCCGATATTAAAGCTGAAAATCCGGTTGTGGATAAAATAGAGAAAAAGGAGAGGAAACGTAATCCGTATCCCTCCTATATTACAAGTACAATGCAGCGCGATGCCGCTTCGAGGCTTGGTTTCTCTGCTAAGAAAACAATGATACTTGCTCAGCAGCTATATGAAGGTATAGAGCTTGGGCAAGAAGGAGCTTTTGGACTGATAAGCTATATGAGAACCGATTCAATCCGGATAAGCGATGACGCATACAAAAACGGTGCTTCAT
>JAUXHZ010000174.1 GCA_030621255.1 Candidatus Latescibacterota bacterium | reverse complement strand
CCCCTAAAACAAAACAGCGGAGGAACTTTCCTTCCTCCGCGAAGATTGCCCACAAAATTTACACTGAAACATTTGTAGCATCCAGCTTTTCGTAATGCTGCATTTACTTGTGAATTGTTCCTGATTCAATTAAATCGACAAGATGTTGAATAATTTCTTTATCAAATTTGTTGATTTGCTTTTTCAATTGACTAATACCCTCCAGATATGAGAGCGCTTTTCTATAAGGGCGGTCACTTGTCATGGCATCAAAGCTGTCCGCGATAGCGACAATTCTCGCTCCAATCGAAATTTCCTCCCCTCGAAGTCCATCCGGATATCCGCTTCCATCCAATCTTTCATGATGATGTCTTACGAGATCACGCGCAGACTCAAGAAATTTCATATCCTTGACAATATTCGCGCCGATTTCGGGGTGACTTTTTATAACCTTCCATTCCTTTTCCGTCAGCTCACTCGATTTATTCAGAATATTCTCATAAACTCCAAGTTTGCCAATGTCATGAAGAGCCGCGCCAAAGCTTACGATTTCCTGATCTTTCTTGCTGAGCCCAACTTTCTCAGCCAGAAGTTTCGCGAATTTCACTACCCTTTTTGTATGCCCATTTGTATAAGGATCTTTAGCCTCTATAGTCGATACAAGAACCTTAATCGTTGAAAGATATGTACTCTGCAATTCAGAATACAATTTAGAGTTTGCAAGCCCATTGGTAGCTGAATGACATAGAAAACTGAACATTTCAAGATCATTTTCCGAATATTCCTGATTATTGATTTTTTTGCCGGCGAGAATAACCCCGATATGATTTGATTTAACAACCATCAGAAAACAATATTTAAATCCAAGATCAAATAAAAATTTCTTTTCTTCCGTAGCTTCATCAGAGATATCCCGTACCCCCAGATCAAGAACTCCCCCATTTGAAACAAGATACTCAATCAATTTGCTGTCTCTTGAGAAACTCAAAGTTCTCAGAACATTCTCCTGTATCCCAGTACCGCCGGCAAATGTCAATTTTCCTGTATCCAAACTCTCGGCATTGAATATCGCAACTGAACTTATCCCAAGCTGTCCGATGAAAGTCAGACACAACACGTGAATTAGTTCCTGAGGGTCTCGAAGTTTATTCAAATCCTGGCTTAAATCAAAAAGAGTGCGCAAATTTAATATTTTCCTCTTTAACTCCCTATGAACATCATCATAATCCGCCCTACCCTTCTGCAGTTCAGTTTTCAGAAGTATATTTTTTTCTTTAATAACCTTTTTCTCATCTGCTTGAAGAAGATAGCTGTTAGTCTTTGCTACAATTTCATCTATACTGAAAGGTTTCTTAATTATTTCCTTTGCTCCGCACTTTAACCCTTCCATTGCTGAATCTGACAGAATATCATCGGAAATCATAACAACAGGAGTATCATAATTTTTTTCATTTGAGGATATGTGGCTGCATACCTGAAAACCATCAATTTTCGGAATGTGAACATCAAGAATTACGAGATCAGGATCAAATCGCTCAAACTTGAGAAGAGCATCCTCGCCATCGGAGGCTGACTCTGTTACATACCCTTCTCTGTTAAGAGATTCAGTAATTACCTCTACTACATTGGGATCATCATCCACGACCAGGATATTTCCGTTCAAAACCTAGCCTTTCGCCATAACTGCTTTTGGGTTAACGGACTTCGCGAATTCCCTTTCCATAATTTTGGCGAAACCTCGAGTGATCTCCATATCATATCTAAGTCCATAATTCTCTTTCAGTGTTTTTAACGCTTCCTTCTCGGAAAGAGCAGACCTTGTAGGCCGGTCATGAATCATCGCCGAATAACTTTCTACTACCGATATTATCCTGGCTCCAACCGGGATTTCCTTGCCTCTTAGTCCCCGTGGATAACCCTCTCCATTAAATCTTTCGTGATGGCTTTTTACTATATCCACGACATGATCGTCAAACCCCATTCGCTGCAACATCTCGGCGCCGTCATCAGGGTGCTTTTTTATCACAGCCCATTCTTCCTTGGAAAGTTCACGTGGACTTTTTACAATAAGGTCACTTATTTTAATCATACCCATATCACGAAGAACAGTGCCATAGATGAGATCTTTGAAATGTTCCTCAGGATAATTTATTTTTTTCGCTAGAACCCCGACATAGCGGGAAACAAATTCTGATGTGCCCTTTAATAAAGTATTTTCTTCTATCATGGAAATCAGAGTTTTTACAATTCCCAGAGTTCTCTCATTCTCACGTTCAAACATAATAGCATTCCTGTACGCGTTTTCAGCAACACTCGCCAGAATATTCAAAAACTCAAAGTTTTCTTTCTTCATATCGCGTCCGGAAATCTTTTTTCCGATCACGAAAAGACCCGCGAATTCATTGTTTATTGTAAATGGACAAAAATATTCGAGATCATTCGCCTTGAAATTTTCTTTTTCCTTTTCCCCGATAAAATCATCAATGCCGGTGAGAGTTTTCTTTCCTATGGCATTTTGAATATTTTTTATATCAATACTGAGGCTCTCAATTTTTTTCTTGTCAACCCCTTTGGAAACAACAGGCACTAAACAGTCATTCCTCTTTTCCAAAAATAGAGCCGATTCAACACCCCCTTGGGCTATGGCCGTTAATAAAAAAATATCCAACAATTTTTTCTTGTTGCGTATCCCATTAAAATCCGAGCTGATTGAAAAAAGAGTCTTCAATTCCAATATTCTGCGCTTTAAACTCCTGTTAATATCTCCATCCCTTTTAACGCCGCTCTCCTCTATTATTTTGCTATTTTCATTGAAAGGTGAAGTGGGGGCTGCAATCCATTCCGGAGGTGTATCTTCCTCCTTGTTGTTGAATATTTCCGAGATGATCTCTTCGTCCTCTTTTTCCCCAACAATCTCATCCGTTCTATCCAGCTCAAACTCATTTTCATCGCCACCTGAATCAATATCTTTTTCTTCCTTTGATTCCTCCAAATAGGATTCCTGAACGAATTCTACATTTTCAGAGATATTTTCTTCATTCGATGAGATTTCATCCTGAGAAGTATCGCCAAATTCCCCGTCGCCCTCTTCATCATCAACAGAATCACTTTGATCGTCGTCATTGTACACCATCATAATGACTTCATCCACATCCTTACCAACAGCGATATCTTCTTTTTTCCCTGTGGACTCAACTTCTTTCTCACACTGTGCCAGTTCTTTTGATGCATCCAAAGCCGCTTGGAGAGTTGAATATATCGAAATATCAACATCTCCACTTTTTAGAAAATCAAGAACCACATCATTTGTAACAATAAAATCTACGGAATATCCCATTCTGCAATATTCTTCCACAAAATTCCGAAAGATTCTGGCAACACCACCACCCAGAGACAGCAAATCCAGAAAATCAAAAATTACCTTGCTAAACTCCCTTTTTATACATTCCTCAACAAGTTGCTTTATCTTGTTATTCTGGTGAAACCCGAGTTTTCCCGATACTTTGAATACCGCGACCCCGGGCTGATCAACTTCCACCCTTTGAAACAGTGCTTTTGCCATATTTATCTCCCTTGATAATCCTCTTACTCAGGAAGAACCTACAACTTCTTCTTGAGCAAGCCATTTATCAAGCACACTTCTTAGAAATCTCCACTCACTTCCAACTTTTTTAGCGGGAATTTTTTTCTCTTTCGCTAAACGACATACTGTCTTAACATGCATTTTGAGATAATCAGCCGCTTCAACAGAAGTCATTACATCATGATTGTCGTCATGTCCACCGATGATGATTTTTCCGTAGTCATGTTGTTGTTTTGCCATGACAACCTCTCTATTGTTT
>JAUXHZ010000296.1 GCA_030621255.1 Candidatus Latescibacterota bacterium | reverse complement strand
TATTACTACGACGAGAACAGTCTTGGCGCGAAATATAGGGAAGCGGAAATACCGGAAAAACTTGTAGTAGAATGCCGGCAAGCGCATGAAAATCTCCTGGGCGAGTTGTCGGATTTCAGTGATGCAATTTTACACCATGTTGTTCACGGGGACGATGTTTCCGAAGAGGTTATAAAAGAGGCATTGCGAAAGGCTGTCCTTGATATTAAGATTGTTCCTGTTTTCTGCGGTTCTGCTTTTAAGAATAAAGGTGTTCAGCTGCTTCTCGATGCCGTAATTGATTATTTGCCGAGTCCGCTGGATGTGCCGCCGGTTTCAGGGATAAATCCATTTAGTGGAAAAAAAGAAAGCAGAGAAGCAACAGAGCAAGACCCATTTTCGGCAGTAGTGTTTAAAGTTATGCGTGATCCCTATGTCGGGAAGCTGCATTATATAAGAGTTTATAGCGGGGCATTGAAAACGGGCACAACTGTTATAAATGCCGCCAACAAAAAAAAGGAACGTTTTACAAGAGCTCTTATTATGCACGCGGACTCGCGGGAGGATCTGAAGGAGCTTTGCGCCGGGGATATTGCCGCGGTTATTGGGTTGAAGCATTCTGCTACAGGAGACGCACTGTGTGATATAAAACATCCTATCCAAATGAAAGTAATGAAATTTCCCAAACCGGTTATATCTGTCGCGATTGAACCACACGCTAAAGCTGAAGAGGAGAATTTATCCAAGGCTTTGAGGATTCTTAGTGAAGAAGATCCTACGTTTCAGGTTAGGGTAGATGAAGAGACAAGGCAGACGGTTATCTCGGGAATGGGCGAACTTCATCTGGAGGTACTTGTTGAGCGTATGCTGAGGGAATTCAAAGTCAAGGCGAATGTGGGCCGTCCTCAGGTTGCTTATCGTGAAACAATAACAAAAGCAGTAAAAACTGAAGGCAAATTTATTAAACAGAGTGGTGGAAAAGGACAGTACGGACATGTTGTACTTGAAATTGCTCCGGTCCCCGGGGAGGGGTTTAAATTTATCAACAAGATCAGGGGAGGGGATGTGCCGAAAACTTATATTCCCTACGTTGAACAGGGTGCAAGAGAAGCGCTCGGCGCAGGCCCGATAAATGGAGCCCCTGTGATTGATATTGAAGTAAGCTTGGTTGATGGTTCGTATCATGAAGTTGACTCTTCCGATCTTGCCTTCCGTATAGCGGGCAGCAAAGCTGTCACTGAAGGAATAAGACGGGCTGCTCCGGTCTTGTTGGAACCAATAATGAGTATTGAAATTGTTCTTCCTATTGATTATGTTGGTGATGTGATAAAAGATATTAATATTCGCAGAGGTAAAATCGAAGGAATGTTTCACAAAGAGAGCGGGCAAGTGATTTCAGCAGTAGCACCCCTTTCTGATATGTTTGGATATGCGACAAATTTGAGGTCTTTGACTCAGGGAAGAGCTATACACTCAATGGAATTCTCTCATTATGAAGTTGTTCCCGAGAGTCTCGTGATGCAGATACAGGGCAGAATAAGAGGATTGGCGTAGTAAAGGAGAAGTAGTCATGGCGAAGGAAAAATTTGAAAGGACTAAGCCGCATTTAAATGTAGGGACAATAGGACACGTGGATCATGGCAAGACGACACTTACGGCGGCGATAACAAAGCATCTGGCCTCAAAGGGCTGGGCGAACTTTGTACCGTTTGATGAGATAGATAAGGCACCGGAAGAGCGAGAAAGAGGGATAACGATTGCGACGGCGCATGTTGAGTATGAGTCTGCGAATCGTCATTACGCGCATGTGGATTGTCCCGGGCACGCGGATTATATCAAGAATATGATAACGGGTGCGGCGCAGATGGATGGAGCGATAGTAGTGGTCAGCGCTGCCGATGGTCCTATGCCGCAGACGAGAGAGCATATACTTTTGGCTCGGCAGGTGAATGTACCGGCGCTGATGATATTTATGAACAAGACGGATATGGTGGATGATCCGGAGCTTATAGAGCTGGTTGAGCTGGAGGTAAGAGAGCTTCTGGATGAGTATGAATTTCCGGGAGACGAGATACCGATAATAAAGGGGAGTGCGCTCAAGGCATTGGAGAGCGATGATCCGGATTCTGAAGAGGTTAAGTGTATTTGGGAGCTTATCGAGGCGCTGGACAGTTATATACCGCAGCCGGAGCGTGATCTGGACAAGCCGTTTTTGATGCCTGTCGAGGATGTATTTTCGATAACGGGCAGGGGGACGGTCGGCACCGGTAGGATAGAGCGGGGCTTAGTGCATGTAGGGGATACAGTGGAGATAATA
>JAUXHZ010000346.1 GCA_030621255.1 Candidatus Latescibacterota bacterium | reverse complement strand
AGGCCCCCCCGGTTCTTCTACAGGCTTTTCAGTCGGCGGCAGGAGGAGCCGTGGAATGAATCTCCTGGTGAATGGTATACCTTTAAGTAATATTTATACTTCGCAGCCTCTTGTTAAATTCATAGACCTGTCACGTGTAAAAAGTATAGAAGTGATATACAGCGGTTCTCCTTTCCTGACAGGCTATATTTCCAATGGCGGCGTCATTAATGTTGTTCTTGAAAGAGGCGGGAGAGAGCCCCCGTTTGCCCAGGCGGATTTCACATATGGTGACAATAATCGCAGGGCGAGAAGAATATGGTTTTCTACTCCAAAATCACATATAAACGGAACTATTATATATAATGAGTATCTTCAGGATTCTTTTGAACCCCTTGTATCTTATCCGAAAAGTCTTGTAGGGAGAGATGACGCGAGATCGGTATCAATGGAGGTTTCTTTCGGACGGAATCCTGAAAAAAGCGCGCTTGTACATTTTACTAGATTTGAGGATACATTTGTAGGTACGGACTGTTCATCAAAAGAAGATATAAGAAGCCGCGGCTTTGATTCAGGGATGCAATACAGACATTATGGGTTAAAGGCTGCCGTAAGAAACTTTGGGTTTAATAAAGATCGTCTGGAAGGATCCATATCAGGGCTAAGTTCCACTATTCGCATTAGTTTCGATAAAAAATTAGGATCGGCGCGCCTAAGAAGTTTTTTTTCCGGCCGGCGTGATTTGTATGAAAACAGATTTACGGGAAAAAGAATTGCACCCGAGACGGAAAATTACGAAGGGGGTGTTGTTATATCATCACTTCTGCGAAAGCAATTTGCTTTAAGAACCGGGATTTATGGCGGAGAACACAGTTATGCCGGGTCTTACATGGGAGGAGAGTTTGGAATGAGCCGCGAGGGGAAAAGCGGGGCGTATGAGACTCTGCTTATTTCAAGAAAGCTGATAATCCCTTCCAACGCCATGCTTTTCCATCCTGAACAGGATACTGTTTTTGCTTGTTACGATATCACAAGTGTAGGCAACGAAAGATTACGGCCTGAAATTACTCATGAAATATCTCTCGAAAAATATTTTAGTTCGGGTATTTTACTGCATCTCTTTTTTAGGCGTGAAGGGTGCGGTATCATCGAAGAAAACAAGAATAGCGAGTTATACAATTCTTCTGTTACTCAGGAGGTTTCCGGAGTCAGGGCTGAATATGGCGATAATGGAGAATACCGGGGGGCAAAGTATGGTTATAAACTCGCCGGAGAGTATTTTCTGAACAGGAGTGATTATAGCAACGGTATTCCGGAATATCGGGTTAGCGGGAATCTATATTTAAAGATACCGGTATTCAAGGACACAGAAACTCTCACGCTTCGTTTCGATTCAATAGAAACAGGAAAAAGAAGTTGGGGGACAGTAGATCTTGAGCCTGCCGCTGTACAGAATTTTTCAGCTTCAATAACTATTATGTCCGCTATTGTTAAATTCCAGATAAAGAACATAATGGATTTTCGCTATCAGACTGTTCCAGGATATTACATGGCTGAGCGGCATCTTAGAATTGGTATAATCTGGAATCTGATCAACTGATTATTAATTTCCATGGCAAAAAATATACCGGTAGTTGGTTAGTTTATATTCCATGTTTCCGGTTCGCACTATTTTTCAGTGTATTCGCATAATGCGAAATCACGTGAAAAATGGGTTGGGACGGAAAAAATTATCCGTATCAGCATTGCAATCCTTTCTCGCTCCCCGCGGCAGAAGAATCGCTTATTAAGCAATATGATCAAAG
>JAUXHZ010000302.1 GCA_030621255.1 Candidatus Latescibacterota bacterium | reverse complement strand
AACAATCTCCTTCTCTATATCATCAAAAAACTTTTAGTAATGACTTCCAGCTAACGATAGAATATAATGACTTCGGCATTGATATTCCAGAGGGAAGTTAGCTCGGGGGTTGTCAACTTTCGCCGGGCGGAAAACATTTTTACTAATCATTTGCCATTTGCTTGCGATTCAAACAATTTTTAATAATCATATGGCATAGCAAAGTCTTTTTTGCAGTGCTCCTTATATTGAATATAAAAAAGAGAATATCTAATGGGCATTTTTGATTTGTTCTTTAATCGAAAAGATTAATATTCGAAATGGAGGTATCTTTATGAGCTCCCGGTTTACGGAGATATATGAGAACAAAAAACGCTCGACAGATGATATTCTAAAAATCGTAAATCCCGGCAGCAGGATATTTATCGGCTCAGGAGCCGCTGAACCTCAAAAACTTATTGATATGCTTATAGAGAAGGGGAAGTATATTCAGGATCATGAGACAATAAACCTTATCGAACTTGGAACCTCCATCTACGCCGAATCTGTGATGAGTAAACCTTTCAAACAAAACGCCTTTTTTATTGGACAGAATGTCAGAGATGCGGTTAACGAAGGCAGGGCTGAATATACTCCAATATTTCTTTCAGAACTTCCGGGACTTTTCCGTTCCGGACAGATGAAAATCGATGTGGCGTTTATTCAGGTGGCGCCGCCTGATAACTACGGATTTTGTTCGCTGGGAGTATCAGTGGATGTTGTGAAAGCCGGGGCCGAGAGCGCGGATATAGTTGTTGCCGAAGTAAACGCAAGGATGCCGCGAACTCTTGGAGATTGTTTCATTCACCTGAAGGATATTGATTATATTGTGGAGAGCGACCTGCCCCTTCCAACCTTGATCCCCCCCGAACCCGATGAGGTTGCTATGAAGATAGGGCGGAATGTCGCGAGACTAGTTGAAAACGGAGCAACTATCCAGGCAGGTATCGGGATGATTCCAAACGCCGTTCTTCGTTTTCTCGATAACAAAGAAGATCTTGGGATTCACACCGAGATGTTTTCCGATGGTATTATAGACCTTGTTGAGAAGGGTATAATAAGCAACAAAAAGAAGTCTCTTCACAACGGCAAGATCATAGCGACATTCTGCATGGGCAGCCAGCGCCTGTACGATTTCGTTGATGATAACCCGCTTATTGAATTTCATCCATGTGATTACACGAACGATCCTTTCGTTATAGCGCAGAATGACAGGATGGTTTCGTTAAACGCGGCGATACAGATTGATCTTACGGGGCAGGTTTGCGCTGATTCAATTGGAGATTATTTTTATTCGGGTATCGGCGGACAGGTTGATTTCGTCAGGGGAGCGGCGAGGGCCAAAGATGGCAAACCGGTGATTGTTATGCCTTCAACGGCGAAGAATGGCACTATTTCCAGGATTGTTTCATCTCTTGACAAAGGCGCCGGGGTTGTGACGTCGCGTGGAGATGTGCATTACGTGGCCACTGAATTTGGAATTGTTAACCTGCATGGGAAAAATCTCAGAGAGAGAGCGCTGGCGCTGACAAGTATAGCCCATCCCGATTTTCGTGATGACCTTATTAACTACGCCAAGAAGAGGAATATTGTTCATATTGATCAAATGCCTCTTTCAATAGCAGGGCGTTATTATCCGGAAAAATATGAACATACCGCTGAATTCGGTGACTCCGAAATCTTCTTTAGACCCGTAAAACCGACTGATGAAGCGATGCAGAGAGAATTTTTTTACTCATTGAGCGATCAGTCTATATATTACCGGTTTTTCAATGTTATCAAAGCAATGCCGCATGAGAAGCTTCAGCCTTGGGTGAATATTGATTACCGTGAAGAAATGTCACTTGTGGCCCTGATCGGTGAAACTGAACTTGAGGAGATGATCGCGATAGGCAGATTTAATATCGATCCGTCGGATAATATGGCGGAAGTTGCCTTTGTGGTAAGGGATGATTGGCAGAAACGCGGTATAGGCACTCATTTAATGAATAAGTTGATAGAGATTGCGAGAGAGAAAAGCATCGAGGGGTTTAAAGCGGATGTTTTGGCGGAGAACAGGAAGATGCTTTCGCTCTTTCACAATTGCGGCTACCAGGCTAAAACCAAACTAGAAGAGGGAAGTTATTTGGTTGTAGTAGATTTTGCCGAAGAAAAGAATAAATAACATAACGCATTTTATCCGGGCGCTGACCCCGGGCGCGCTGGATTGGAGTGTAGTGTGTTTATTTGCAGGGCATTCGTTGATTCCGGATACAGAG
>JAUXHZ010000197.1 GCA_030621255.1 Candidatus Latescibacterota bacterium | reverse complement strand
TGATATCAACATGGGATCACTTACCGGTATAACAGGCGGGGTATCAACAATTACAATATCGTAGTAGAATTTTATCTTCTCGAAAATATCTCTCAGTCTCTCCTTTTCAAAAAGGTGAGAGGGTGATTTAACCAATCCCCCGCTTGGCAATACCTTCAAGTTGTCAATTCTTGTGTCTTTGATAACCTTCAGAGGATCAATGTTATCTTTTAAGCATTCCGCAAGCCCCGGTTCTTTGGCAACATTAAAAATTTGATGTATTTTTGGTTTTCTTAGATCAGCGTCTATAATTAAAGATTTTTTCTCTTTAAACCTGGCAACTGTTAAAGCCAAGTGAGAAGCAACCGTACTCTTGCCTTCTCCCCTGTTTGCGCTTGTTACCATTAATCCGCCAATTGAATTATTGCTCGGATTAGTCTGAATGTTAGAATACAACCGCCTCATCTCAGTAGCTATCGGGCTCTCCTGATCAAACATATCAAAAATATTTCTAGCCTTCTTATCATCCAATTGCATCACCTTTTCAATTCTTCACTTATTTTAATACCAAGTCCCGAAGACTTAAGTGTATTAGCATAAAAATATATTGCGCCGCTTATCATTGATATAAACAGAAATAACCCGATAATCCATATCAATATTTTTCGTCCCCAATCTTTCTTTTCCCAAGAAAAATTTTCTGTTGTCTTTGGAATAGTACCAATAACAGGTAATTCCATAATCCGCTGAACCTCTTCCACGGAGCGAAAAGAATCATCCATATACTCTGTAATCAATATTGTTCCCAGACCGCACGCACCACCGAATATTAAGGAGATAAGAATTATTTGCAATTTATCCGGTTTTACCGGCGAAATCGGTCTTTGCGCCTTTTCAATTATATTCAAATTCAATCCAAGATTTGTACTTTGGATCGCTTCGCTTATCTGGGCGGAAGCTTTTGATTCAAGAAATGCCTGTTGAATAGTTCTGTTATTCTCCACTTCCCTCATCAACCTCTCATGTTCCATTTGAAGGACAGGCAATCTGGAAAGCTTATTATTATACTGTTCTATATAGCTCTGCACATTGTTCCTCATAGATTTAGAATGAGTCAAACGGTAAAGCTGATAAAAATACTCTGTCATCACCGGATAATAATCGAGGGATATGTCAGAATATTCATTCTGGATTATTGTCGAAATTCTTTTTTGCAACGTTCGCCATGATAACTCAATTTCATCAAGGCGTGATGTAATGTCCATTTCTCCGGTAATTTCCAAAAGAATTATCTCGCTTCCTCTTGTGTTTAATTGATTTTCAAGATTAATTACAACTTCATCTTCCAATACTTTCTTGCTCGAGGGCACCATATCGAATATCGAAATCAACTTATTTCTTACTCTGTTCAGTGCGATTTTGTTCGTTTCACATTCGGCATCTAAATGATTCTTTTTAACTTGAGTAAGGCTGAGATTTTCAGGATTAACCGGATTACCATGAGAATTGGCACTTAACATTTCACGCTGGACTCTGGCAAGTTCCTTCTCGGATATTTCAAGTTTCTCCCTGTATATTGCCAACTGTTCATCACTAAAAGCCCCCGCCTTTCTTATACCGGTTAATTTTTGCTGCTGTAATACATCCAGATATTTTTCACTAATCCTGCTTGAGAGAATATAGCAATTGTCGGGATCGGTATCTAACACACTTATTGCATAAAGCCCCGGAGCCGGAGAAGATATTACTATTTTCTTCCGTAGAATATGTATGAGGTTTCTCTTAAGTATTTCCCGGGGAGGAATTCCGGATACTTCTTGATCGTAATCACGTATTAGTTTTTTTGAGTTATCGCTATTCAGCAAACCCAAATCCTCAACAACGAGTCCGAGAAATGAATTGCTTCTAAGTTTTGCATCTATTATCGGGCTGAACTGCCTCGTCCTTGATCGCTGTCTGTCCTCTCCATCTGCGACATACCTGTCAACGGAACCAGAAAACATCCCTTCACGTTCCATTGAAAGAATTGTCGACGATTGATATACAGGGGTTAAATACCTGGTGCCGATAACTGATATAACCAGTGAAAGTGATATGGGAACAATCAAATAGTACTTTTTTCTCCATATAACCTTCCAATACCCCTTAAGGTTAACCTTGTTTTCTTCATCGTCCGGGACGGTCTTTCTAATATTCTCCACCCAGTTCCCTTCTTTTTATCATTATCGAGTTAAAAGATTTGTTAGGGCTATGCCCGCTGTTATCATTGCAAACAGATATCCGGGAGTTGTGAAGATTGTTTTAAATAAATTTGTTTCACAGGGCACATTTATCAGGTCACCTGAATAAATCAAAGGATCACTGTCCAGTTGACCATCCTTAAGATATTTCTCAAAATTAACTACTATTTTCATCACGCTGCCTCCTGGCAACTTGCGAATAATTTTAATTTCTTTCAAATTGCAATTATCGGATACCCCCCCCGCGGCAAGTATTATATCTTCAAGCCTGTTTATACCAGTTAAATTATAAGACCCAGGCCTCAACACAGCTCCCATTATTTTTACATTTCCCTCCGCGCTTACTTGAGCTGTCCTTTCCGGAACAAGAACAGTATCTCCGGCTTTTAATTCCGGTAAAGAATCAAAATTTCCATTGTTTATTACTCTTTGAAGGTCCACAAGATACGTTCTTTGCTCGTCACCCTCTCCATGAATTATTCTGACTGCCTCAAGTAACGCTCTGGGAGTTGCTCCTCCCGCCTCCCGAATTGCTTCCCAAACATTTGGTTCCTCGGCAAACTCATATCTGCCTGGCTGTATAACTTCACCCTGAACATAAATGAGCCTTTTTGATTCTTCACCAAAGAGGGAAAGATTAATTCTGGAAATACTTGGATAAACCCTTTTAAGTTCTTCCAGTATTAAAGTTTCAGCTTCCAATAGGCGTAATCCCCTAAGTTGAATTGCGCCTATAACCGGTATTAGAACTTCACCTTGTTTATTAATTTCGAGCTGTCTGTCAAGCTCTTGGCGTTCTTGCACTTTCAGCTCTAGTTTATCTCCAATCCTTAATCGGATTTGCTGTGAGTGAATCTGCTGAACGCCTAAAATACTGAATAGAAGCACAAGTAAAAAAGTATTGGCAATAAATTTAACAAAACCATCACGCATTTATACCGCCCGTTTCTTTAATTAAAACCCAGGTTCATCAAAACAGATGTTCATCATTATTTCATCGTTTCATTTTCTGTTTGTACCATTCAACTGTTTTTGAGATACCTTCCTCAAATGACACTTCTATTGAATAATCAATAAGTTCCTTTGCTTTCGATATGTCAGCAAGAGAATGTTTAACATCTCCAGCCCTTTGATCGGAATATTTTGGGTCAATCCCGCTTTTCAGATGCTTGTTGATATATTTAAGTAGCTCGTTGACAGTATATTCACCTCCGCAGGCCACATTCACCATCTCTCCAGCCGCAGAGTCTGCAGATTTAGAAGCAAGTATGTTGGCATTAACAACATTTTTTACATAAGTAAAATCTCTGCTTTGCTCGCCATCTCCGAAAATCTCGGGCCTGCTGTTGTTAAGCAATCTTGAAATAAAGATTGGAACAACCGCAG
>JAUXHZ010000104.1 GCA_030621255.1 Candidatus Latescibacterota bacterium | reverse complement strand
GGAGTTTCTGATTGTCTCTTGCCGATGGTACGGCATAGAAGATGTCGAGTGATTTAATATTTCCCTTCCCCAGGGCGGCGGCTTCAGTAGTGAATGTTACCGTTGCTTTTCGGGGATCGGATATTTTAAAGATATCACTGTCCTTTACAACTATTTCGTAGATACAATCATCCTGATAATCGGTGTTGGCAAGTTTGTCATTCCTGAAGGTAAGCCCCCAGGAGAATGGGCCCGGGGAATCTAAGGTGATTATCACGTAGCCTTTTTCAGGGTGGATCATATATATTTTATTTCTTACCCGGTCTGAGCACCATAAATATCCATCGCGATATTCAAGCCCTCTTGGATCCCTTGCCGGAGAGGGGAAAGAAACGATCGTTGTGCCGTCACCCGGTGAGAGTTTTAATATTTTGTCGTCGCGGTTATCGCATATCCATATAAATTTTCCATCCCAGGCAATTCCGGTTGGGCTTGGCGTCGGGGAGTCAAGTGTTACGACGGTTTCGCCGCTTTCAGGATCTGTAGCATATATTTTCTTATTCCCCGGGTCAGTGTTCCAGATGAATTTTCCGTCCCAGGCGAGGCCGGAGGGGAAATATCCGGGGGATACAAGGGAGTCTGTAATTGCTCCCGTGCCGGGGACGATCTGATAGAATTTATCAGCGTATCTGTCGGCAACCCAGTAATGCTGTCCATCCCATGTAATACCGGTAAGATGGGTTAATGATGTCACTATTTTGTTAGATATATCGCCCGGCGCGGCTATTGCGGTGGCCGGCAGGAAAATTGCGAGAATCAAAAGAAAAATTGCAGATCTTTTCATTTTATTTTCTCCCATTCTTTAAAAGACAAATAGGCGCGGAACTATGATTTCACTTTAATCTTATAGCCTATATCGGTTATTTTAGAACGATACGAAAGTTGTGGTCAACCATATTTTGCGAGACAGATAGCTATTAGCTGTTGTATAATTGATCAACAGACAGGAGCGCTAAAGGGAAGAACGTAAAAAGGAGTTCTTAGGGATGAGAGAAAGATCCAGGGGAGTTAACCGGTTAATTGTAATCATTATTCTGATATTCATTTCTAATCCGGCACTAATCTGCGCGGGCACGGGTGATAAAAAGGAAAAGGTTCAAGAGGAATGTTCTGAAAAAGGGGTTGTGGTGTCGGTATCCCGTGATGCAACAGAGGCAGGCATACATGTACTTGAAAAAGGTGGAAACGCGATAGACGCCGCGGTTGCCGTCGGGTTTGCTCTTTCAGTAACATATCCCGCCGCCGGGAATATCGGCGGTGGTGGATTTATGCTGATTCGTACAGCGGAAGGTGAAAATACACTTGTTGATTTCAGGGAGAAGGCGCCGGCCGCGGCAAATCAGAATATGTATCTTGATTCAAACGGAGAGGTCATTAAAGAGCTCAGCAGATTGGGCCACAAGGCATCGGGTGTACCCGGAACTGTAGCCGGATTGTACCTGGCCTACAAAATTTATGGAACCTTGAACTGGGATGAACTTGTAGCCCCGGCCATACGGCTTGCCGAAGAAGGATTTACCGTCAATAATGAGATGGCGGAATCACTCAATGGTCTCAAAAAAGAGTGGGGAAATTATCCCGGCTTAAAGAAATTTGCTCGTGATGACCGAAAACCGCTTAGAGCTGGATATCGTTTGTTTCAGCCGGATCTCGCAGTGACACTCAGAAGAATCGCCGAGAATGGGCCGGAAGGATTTTATGCAGGAAAAACTGCTGAATTGATTGATGAGGAGATGAAGAGGGGAGGGGGATTGATAACGATAGAGGATCTTAATCAGTATCAGGCCGTAATACGTGACCCTGTTGAAGGTGATTACAGGGGATATCATATAATTTCAGCGCCCCCTCCAAGTTCAGGCGGAACGGCATTAATAGAAATCCTAAACATGCTGGAGGAATATCCGTTAGGAAGCTACGGCTTTATGTCGGTGAGAGCAGTCCAACTTGTAATTGAGTGCGAACGAAGAGTTTATCTGGACCGGTCGATATACCTCGGAGATCCTGATTTTGTTGATATTCCACTTTCGCAGTTAATATCTAAGGAATACGCGAGAAAACTTGTATCGGGAATTACCACGGAGGCTGGATCTTCCAGCAGGCTGGACAACCCCCCGATCAGGCCGGAAAGTGAAGAAACAACACACTATTCAATAACAGATTCGGAAGGGAATTCTGTTTCGACTACGACAACCCTGAACGGAAGTTATGGTTCGAAGGTTGTGGTTAAGGGAGCCGGGTTTTTACTGAATAATGAGATGGATGATTTCTCTGTTAAAGCTGGGGTGCCGAATATGTATGGATTGGTCGGGGGAAGCGCTAATGCTATAGAACCCGGGAAAAGGATGCTCAGTTCGATGGCTCCCACTATTGTAACAAAAAATGACGAGGTTTATCTTATAGTGGGTACACCCGGGGGTTCAACAATAATCACTTCAATAGTTCAAATTATTCTTGATATTATTGATTTCGGGCTGAGTCCGGTCGAGGCGGTTTCTACTCAAAGATATCATCACCAATGGCTTCCTGATATCGTATACTATGAATCCGGAACTTTCACCCAAATATTAAAAAGGGATCTTGAAGAAAAGGGATACATTCTAAAGAAAAGGTCTCCAATTGGCGATGTTCAGCTTATAATGGTTAGAGGAGAGGTTTCGTGCGGTGTTTCGGATCCTCGAATAGGAGGCGCCGCGAGTGCCGTGAAAGAGATAAGTACAAGGCAGTAACGGAAGGAGATAAAATGAAAAAACCAGGTATTGTAATTACCTTAATTTTCTTGTTTGTTACAGGATTTTGCGGGGATTCCGACAGTCAGAAAATTAATCCGTTTCAGATGAAAAAGACATTTGAGGCTTTCCCCAATGTTCAGGTAGTTCCACTGGATAATGGTAAGGCTTGGGGAATTATGCATGCGGACGTCTATGGGAAAATTTATCTTAAGCGGGCTACCGAGCAGGGTTGGAGAAGAGAATGGGAACTTACCAGTCTCGGCGCAAAGATAAGGCGGTTTTTCGTCCTCGATCTGGATGGGGATGATATAATTGAAATAGTGATAGCCACCACTGGCGGGAAAATTATTGTTTATGAAATGCAAAGTTATAATAGTGTCTGGGAGAATCTAGAGAGTGGTTTTAAAGAGATAAAGGCGATAGACATAGCAAATGTGGATAACGATAAACAGTTTGAAATTGTGGTTCTCGCGGACAATCGATTATATATCATTGACGGGTTAAACAAAAATCAGCAGTGGATGAGTGACAGGGAATTTGATGCTGAAAATTTGCTTGTTGCCAATGTTGACAGGGATCCGCAATGTGAAATAGTTTTAAATACCGGTATCGTTATAGATGGAAAGTTTCATAATATCGAGTTGGAATGGGGGAAAATTTTTGGTGAGCGCCTGATTGCCTACGACATGAATGATGATGGCTTCAAGGAAATTATAGGTGAGTTTCCCGATTACTCAATAAGGGTATTTGATGTTACCGCAAAGAGGGAGGTATGGTAAAAAACACCCATAGGTAGAACTGCTCTAAAAAATGTCTTTTTAATATTTTGTGTTTATGGTATAATGTTGCTAATTATGGAGTATTACTTGGAATAATTCAGTTTGGATTGAAGGGGGAGATTATGGTAAAACGGCGGTTTATACTGGTCATGGGGATGTTTATATTATTGATAGCATCACATGTCCAGGCTATTGATCTTTATGACAATTTTTCCTTGGAAGGCTATGGTTCCTTTATGGATGCAAATCCGACTTGGAACGGAGACCTTATAGGGGGGAGCCTTTCACCAGGGACATTCTGGTTGAAGGTCGATGGTTCCGGTTGGATATGTGATAATCCGGGAACTCCGGAAAATGAAAGATGGGATTACATTTTCAGTAATAATTTTAGTTATGTTGATTCCCCCGGAGCTGAATGTTGGGATGGGTATTTCCCTAAACCATTTTCAGGGGCTTTGCCCACAGAGTGGCGGTTTTGCATGGCCAATGGAGATACAATGGGTGGAACATGCACCTTTGTTGTTTCTATCAAGGATTTGAACGCGAATGGGATAATGGAAGAGAGCGAGTATCTTAGCAAGGTTTGTTCAGCCACCTTGATCGCGTGGATCAATTTCGGCGCCGGAACTTTTGAGGGCTTCTGCGGTAATGGGAGTTTCGGAGGAGATTTGGATCTTACCGATGAAGTTACAATGGAGGAAAAACTTTATGTTCCTTATTCCTATTATGGTACGGGGTTGACACACTTGAAGGATGAAGGTTGTAGCACTCCTACGGGGAGTATGTCATGGGGCGCCATAAAGTCACTCTGCAAATAATGCTTTGGAATATTTTAAGAGGGAGAGAGATATATGATGAGGAAAAAAATAATGGTTAAGATTTTGTACTTGGGATTTGCTGTTCTTCTGCTGCCTGTAGCAGTTTCAGGGCAGGCATGGCCCGATACGCTTGATCTGGGATTTGGGTTTGAAGGAATGGGAAATTTGGTAGCTATGTCTCCTCCTGTTCATTCGGGAAACATAACATTCGGATCGCCTGAAGTAGCCGGCGGCACATGGCAGATGTCTATAGACGATTCACAATGGCCTCCAACTACAGATCCTGATGCCAGGTGGAACTATATTTTTGATAATTATTATGTCTACACGGGATCAGGTTGGCAAGCTATTTTTGATGCTTCTAATCTACCTGAAAAACCACACTGGCAGATCGATACTCCAACGAATGGCAGTATGAGTGGCACACTTGTGATATCTGCCGCATTAACTGATTGTGATAATGATCAAGTTCTTGATATTGAGGAACGAATGGATGGAAGTTTCTCCGGGACCCTGATGGTTATGAAGTATGGAACCATCTATTTTTCAAAGTATTGCGGTGATGGGTGGTATAATGGTCTTCTTAGCAATTCAGATCCAGTGAATTATGCGGATGATTTTGTTTGGGGAAATTGTATTCTAAATTTGATCGATTGTTCAATTAGTACTAGAGATATGAGCTGGGGTGCTATTAAGGCGTTGAACAAGTAGATAGATATATAAAATGCCGATCTTCCCTTGATCGACAGCTCGTTACACTTTCTTAGCTGTGTAGGGCGATTGAGTGGTTGGGTTTTAGTTTGTAGCTCAGATGTCGGCTGAAAATCATCTGGGCTGAAATCCGATTGATATCTGAACCCACATTGCCGCTGGTTTTCCGTCTATTGAACCTGGGGTGAATCGGAT
>JAUXHZ010000027.1 GCA_030621255.1 Candidatus Latescibacterota bacterium | reverse complement strand
GATGCCCCGACCCCAGCGCTTCTTCCTACCTTGCTTTTGCCGGCATCCTGAAAGCGGGGATGGAAGGGATAAAACAAGAACTTGAGCTTCCTAAAGCAATGCAGGAAAGTGTTTATGGTAAATCAACAGATGAACTTGCCGAACTCGATATTGATGTTCTTCCAGGATCGCTGCGAGAGGCTTTATCGAGTCTGAAAAAAAGCGAGATCATGACGGATCTTCTCGGCAGTGAGTTTCTGCTGAAATATGTTGAAGCGAAAGAGAGAGAAGTGCAAGAGTTCGAAATAGCTGTTACAGACTGGGAACGTTGCAGATACCTGGATAGGTGTTAAGGGCGCCGATCCTTATGGTGCCGGTCATTGCAATCAGCATTATACAGGTATGGGAACAATAGCGTACAGCGGCTGACATCTATGGACATCGCTACATAATAATACAGCAAATTCATCAAATATTATTGATAGGGACTTTTTTGGTATTACCAATTTGCAATGTTCCGCGGCCCGGCCGGATGTCAGCTCTTTGTATAAAAATCGGACTAAATGCTATTTTAGTCTCATGGGCCGGATCGAAAGACTTTCCTAAACCTAAATATTATACGAGATTACATGGGGCGCTGTTGGTGCCCCGCGGGTTGGTAGAGCGATAGGGGGATCAGCCCTCTCAAACGGCCGTTTAGGCATACTTATTGCGTTCTTTAGACAGCGAATTGTATTGTCCCGATCAATGGATCGGCTAACAGAAGGGTAACTATATGGGAAAAAGGGCACTTGATAGACGCGGATTTACATTGGTCGAGTTGATGATCGTTATTACGATTATTGGTCTCATAACTGTCCTGTCCATACCGAACTATAGCAGGTTCATGCAGAATTGGAAGCTGGATGGAGACGCGCAGCAGTTTGCCAGTGCGATGAGGACGGCAAGGGCCACAGCCGTTATGAAGAACATTGAGGTCGTCTTCTCGTTTGACCCTGCCGCCAACACCTATTCCTATTTTGAGGATAACGATAGGGATGGCAACCGCGATACGAACGAGTACGAGAGTGCCGAATTCGAGATGTCGGAAGGTATAGAGATAACCGCGTTTACGCTCACGAGTTCGATTTTCACATTCGGCAGCAAGGGGAGTACCCCGGAGAGCGGATCGGTGACCCTGAGAAATGTGAACAACAAGGTTAAAAATATACGAATATTTGGCGGGACTGGAAACGTCTCGGTAGAATAGGGGGTTTCAATGAATTACAAATCGGAAAAAGGTGTAGGGTTGATAGAGATTATTGTGGCTATCCTTATCTTCGGGATTGGGATCAGCGCGGCGTTGAAGACATTGCCGTTGAGCAATAGGGCGACGTCGCGTGCACAAAATATCACAAAGGCGACCAATTTAGCTCAGGAAAAGATAGAAGAACTTATGGGGAGTCGGTTCAGCAGCGCTGATCTGACGGCGGGAAGCCACTCCGATCCAGACAATCCGATCGAGAGGATCTTTACACGGACATGGACAGTTACCGACGATTCGCCGGTGGCGGACATGAAAAGCATTTCCGTCGACGTCACATATGATTCTGGAAGTAAAGACAACTCGGTTCAACTTACCACTTATCTGACATCCAGGCGGTAAAAACATGAGAATTTTAGCAAATTTAAGATCGAAGGCGGGATTTACACTGGTCGAGGTTGTGATCAGCTTGGTCGTACTGGGATTTATGCTGGTCTCGGTCGCGAGTATATTTGTTCTCTTCCAAAAGGGTGCCAACAAGACCGGGGAATACGCCCAGGCCCAGCAGAACGCCCGCGTAGCCCTCGATGTAATTACTGATCATATAAGGCAGGCGGGCTCGCAGATTGATTATTACAGGGGACAAATGCCGATCGTGCATGCGGCCCCATATCAGGTGGTAATAAACGCCGATATTGATAACGGGGAGACAATCAGCGGGCAGACCCCCCTGACTACGATCAACAGGAACCTCTCGTCCAACAGTGTGCCGACTAACGGGACGCCGATTTACATCCCGGGCGCCGACTATGATTCAGACGCCGAAACGATTGTGTTCACCCTTGATTCAACAGGCGACGGGAACATAAAAGCCAATGACAGGGGCGATGATCCGGAGGAAAACGGAGCTAACCATAACCTCTTTATACTTAAGAAATACGTCTACGGCTACGATGGCAGCGGCTCGAACGAAGTGAGGGAGTACAATCTTGCCAAACTCCGCGGGCCTAACCTCTCGACCACGTGGACGATACCTGAGCCCCTTTTCCAGTATTACTACGACCATGACGAGGACCCTGTTACAGTCGACAGATTGTGGGGCGATTCGAATGCCGACGGCGCTCTTAGCGACGGAGAAAAACTTGCCGTTACAGAGATGCCGACAAATATGCTTAACTCAATTCGCCGGGTCAAGATCACAACGATCGCCGAATCCAGCGAGTACGATAAGAGATACGAAACGAACGGCGGATTCCTCGCAGTGACCATATCGTCGGAAGTATATATAAGGAACACTAAACTTACCAGCGGGATGATCAGCGGGAGGGTATTCCATGACGTGGACCAGGACGGGATTATCGATTCGGGAGAATCGGGTATTCCGGGCGTAAAAATAGGTCTGGCCGGTCAAAGCCGCAGCGTCTTGACAGATCATTTTGGAACCTTCTTTATTCCGTTGCCGGCGGGCAGCTATTCGATCCAGGAAGTTGATCCCCCCGGGTATACATCGACCACTCCTAACCTTGTCTCGGTCACTCTGACATCCGGGATGAGCAAGGCGGTCAACTTCGGCGATATCTCAACCACGCCGAACGGAGTAATATGCGGTGTCGTCTTCGAGGACCAGAACAAGGATGGGATTAGGGGTATGAGCGAGAAGGGGATAAGCAATGTGGTGATCTCACTCGACGATGGGACACAGGCTATGACCGACAGCACCGGCCACTATTCAATCGCAGCCAGCCAGGGGTCATACACTGTAGTCGAGACCGATCCGATCGATTACTCTTCGACGACTCCGAATTCAGGTTCCGCCAACATCGTCAGTCAGGGCGACACAGTAGTTATCGATTTCGGCGACTACGCCGGGGAAGCATATGGGACACTTGAAGGATATGTTTATATGGACGAGAACGAGGATGGTATAAGGAATTTGATGGAAGAGGGAATCCCGAATGTGATGATTAACATGTCGAACGGGGACAGCACACAGACCAGCGCAAAGGGTTATTACAAGTTCAGCCTGACGCCCGACATCTATTCCGTCGAGGAGAGGGACGCCGTCGGCTATACATCCACAACAGTCAATAAATATACCGACATCGTGATCACCGTGGATACAACGGTGACAAGACATTTCGGCGACATTCTCAAGACAACCCAGGACTTCGTAGAAATACATATTTCTAATACAGAGCGTGTGTTGTCGGTATGCACGGCCAACCTAAAGGAGGATGACAAGGCCGATACGGATATCATCCTTGGTACGGCGCTGATAGGGGGCATAGGAAATATGTTGATTTTTCATAATAACTGGGAGAACTCAACCACCCCGGTGAGCGAGCTATTCACCTCGGACCCCGAGTACAGGCGCGACGCCGGCAGTAACATAAATACGATGGATTCTTACGATTTTTCGGGTGACGGAACGAACGATGTAATGAGCGGCCTGGACGATGCGACCGAAAAGAATGTGCAAATATGGTTTACAGCAGCCGGCGGGGTGCTCGGCACCGCCCCCGCGATCGATTATTACACGGGCGGGCTGAACAAGGTTATGGACAGCAGATTGACCGATTTTAACAATGACGGGTTTATCGATATGGTCGTCGGGCTCAAATCGCCGGTCGGTACGGCTGGCGCGTTCGAGGTTTTCCTGGGATCGGGCGGAGGCTCATTCACCAGCTTCCATTATCAGGATGACGCGGGCCCGGCTGACGACTACCCGCTGGGCGAGATCTGGGCGGTCGATGCGGGAGACATTGACGGTGACGGTGATATGGATATAGTGATCGGATCCCATTTATCGAGTTATACAGGGGTTATAGATGTGTACACAAATATTGGTTACGCCTCCGGCACTTTTTTATGGAATTCGCGATACATATCTTTCGGGGCGGTCAACGATCTAAAAGTTCTTGATATGAAGGAGGACGATTCCGGCGATCCTGATATCGTGGCCGCTGTCGCCTCGGGGGCCAACGCCGGCCAAATTATACTATGGCTGAATGATGGCGGCGTTTTCGGCCTCCCCGATACCACGGGGTACGCCTTCCCGCCAGACGTAAAGGGAAACATGCCTAACGATTACGTTATTTCTAAAGGGGAGGCACTCAGCCTCGTTATACTCAAGGTCAACAACGACATTTTTCCCGATATTGCCTACGGAACGAGAAGTTCGGCGCTATACACGGGGGATATCTATGTACTTCCCACTTATGGGACACTTCCCGTCAGCGGAACGAAGATTAATCAGTCCTCGGCAGGAGAGATTATTTCGATCGATGTGGCCGATTTTAACAAGGACAGCAGGGCCGACATTGTAGTCGGAACGAGATTCTCGGCGACGCAGGGACGGCTTGTAGCCTATTTCGGTAGAGAATTATAATGCCGGCGGATGCAGAAAGGATTGGAACGATATGAAGACAAAAAGAATTAATGCTGTAGCCGACGAAAGAGGTAACATCCTCGTGGTTACCTTGATAGTCCTTTTTGCTATTTCGATGATCGGCGTGACAATGGTGATGGTCTCTTCTATGGAGCTGAAAATCTCGGGGAACCAGCGAAAGACGACACAGTGTCTCTTTGTTGCCGAAGCGGGGATGAACGAAGCAATACACAGGCTTTCGCTGCCCAATCCGACTACAGGGACGGTCGGCGGATGGTCGGGCAACATAGCGATCGGAGATTCAGAACCATACGATCCTAACTGGGAAACGAAAGTATATCTAGCTCAGCCGGCCGCTGTTACCCCATCTGCGGGCAGCGTGATCACAACCGGCACTATACAGGATCCGAACAGCCCATACCTTAATTACAGTGAAGCTTCGGGGACGGACGGGATTCTGACGATCAAACACAAATGGGAAGACCTAAACGGAAACAGCGCCAGGGAACAGAATGAGATAGTAAGGTATGATCCCCTGCAGATACCACCGGAGAATTTTACGTCGGGGTTCCCCGTCGAGATAGTCACGGTAGCGGGAAAATCGGCGGACGGTGAACGTGTGATTGAGGCAGAGGTTACAAAAAGGACTATAGTGGCCCGTACACTTGGATGCCTCTACGTTGACAAAGCTGTAAAGTTAACCGGTAACTGCGCGTTCTGCGGGTATAACCATAGCATAAATACACCTCCGTGGACACAGCCGAACGCCTGTGCCGCATGGCATCTCTCGAGCGGGAATCTTCCCGGCGTGACGTCTACGGGAGACCAGGTAAAAACGATAGGGAGCGCGGACGTGGCGGGAAGTCCGATGCCGATAGACAACGCGGCGACCAATCCGTTCTATTCCCTTTATGAGGTACTCGGCCTTTCGCAGGCAGAGGTGAACGATATGCTGGCCAATGCCGATAATACGGCTATTACCGATCCGCTCAATGGTGTAACATATATCAACGGAGACGCCAGCATCACGAGTAACCTTGTCGGGGAGGGGTTGCTCTATGTTACCGGCGATCTTAAAGCGGCAGGAAGTTTCGTATACCGGGGGCTGATCTATGTCGAAGGGGACGTTAAGTTCACGGGGACGCCCTGGGTTCTGGGCAGTATGATTGTCAGGGGTACGTCCGATTTCAATTTCAGTTCGGGAAACGCAGCGGTTCTGTACAGCAAGGATGCGATCTCGCAGGCGCTGAGCGGAGCGATGCCCTGTATCGTACTTTCGTGGAGGGAGAAGTAGTCCCCGTCGCTCATACTACTATTTTGTCCCTTTAAGGATGTTCAGCAATGCTGAAATGCCGTCCTCTCGGGAGAATCTGTTAAGTTTTGCCAGAATTGCGGAGAAAGATTCTTTATCGCGGATCTTTACACGAAGTGTATAGTGTCCGCCTTCGAGATTGCCGGGGGGCGTAATTACGGCATTTCTCGGAAGGCCGATACTATTTATGATTGTTGAAATATGTTTCAGATCACTCTGAAGGACTGGATAACATGCGTTGTGAAGTAATTCAACCAGAGAATCTTCCCCGCGGCGGAAATCAGAGAGGAATTTGTCCCACCTTTCCTTGCCCTGATCTGCAAGGTACAGCATGAGACGGACTGCTTCTTTTTGTTTGCCACGGCTGAGAGTTTCGCCGGCCAGGAGAAAGGCGGCTTTAGCCTGGTCTACATGGGGGTGTTCTGATAAGGCTAAAAGGTCTCCGGTGGAAATGGCGCCGGTATGCAAGGCTTCCAGAATATTGCTTTCAAGCTTCAGTAAATTTAAGAGCCGGTAAAGATAATTACTTGAAAGTTTTCTTCCATAGACTTTCGAGAGCATAGGCAGCATTTCTTCAGCGGGGCGCCCGGAAAAAGCGGCAATTTTATCAATTGTGATTATCTTTTCAAGTTCGGAGAGCGTGGCTCCCGACGAAAGTTCTTCCAGGCGAAGAGCTATTATTTCATTAATTTCAGCTCCTGGACACGAAACAATAACGGCGCTTATTTTTTTTTCTCCGGCCGTGGCCGCGGCGGCGGCAATACGCCGGTGGCCGAAAATAACAATTCCATCTTCAGGGTTTCCGTTCTCCGGTTTTAGAAGCGCGGGAGAGTGGAGCAGTCCCAACTCCGCGATGGAAATGGAAAGCTGCTGATCACTTTTACTCTCAGCTCTTTCTCCCGGAAGGTGTCGTCTTATCCTAAGAGGCGCGTCCCTGCCGATCTTAATATCGGAGGGGGCTATTTCAGTCAATTCCTTGTAAAAATGCGTAGTGCTGCCTTTCATAATATTATTAAAGCAGTTTCCAGATTCATTTTCCAGCAAACATTGAAAAAATATTTTCTTCTATGTTGCGGATGAGCTTGAATTTATTATCTTTAATGTAGTAAATTGTATATATGAAATGCGAGCTGTCTTAATTTGCAGGCAGTAATGCAGTGTTGGTGTATTTTATATCAGAGAAAATTGGAACATATTCGTTTGTAATATAATATTGACGGGTGGTCCAACTGGAAGGAGGAGCCGAAGTGAGGGGTTTGAATTTCAGGGTGCTAACAATTCTGGTTTTATCGGTTTTTGTTATTGTAGGCTATGGGTGCAGTGAGGAAGAAATGATAAAGCCGGGGGTTTCCACGCAATCAGTCTGGGAAGCAACGGATGGACAGATAGGCGGCCATGTTCTTTCAATGGCATTCAATTCCAATGATGACCTTTATGTGCTTTTGGTGGAAAACAGCAGAGCGTTGTATTACACGAGAGATAATGGCAGAACGTGGGCAATGACTGACACAGTGAATGTTGATACTATGCTGTACACGATTAGATCTTTTGCTTTTAGCAGTAACGATGACTTGTTTATAGGTTCTAAAGAGGGATTGATATTCTCCTCTTCTGATAATGGGGATAGCTTGGCTGTTGTGGATACATTGGGTGTTGGATTGTTTGTTGATATCCGCGGAATTGTTGCCGGAGAGAACAATTTTCTGTTTGCCGCCGTAAGCGGGGCCGGGATATATCGTTCCGAAGATAGCGGGCAAAACTGGATAAATGTTGGAGCCGATCTGGAGAACAAAGATTTTATTAACAATGGATTGATAATAAATTCTGAAGAAGATATCTACTCAGCCAGCTGGGGGGGGGATGTTTACAAGGGAAAGGTTGATGGAAATAGCTGGGATGCTCTGGAATTATTCACAGTTGGATACTTTCCTCTTTCAATTAATTGCCTGACTTTCAGAGAGGACGGCAATTTAATAGGGGGTTTTGGCGGATTTTTCTGCTACTATGAAACAGATCCGGCTAAAGTTGACAGCAGCATGTGGGTACAGCATAATTGCGGCTTTCCTGATATCTTTGGGCAATCAGTAGATATCAGGTGCCTCGAAGTGGATTCAAATGGAGCAATCTATGCCGGAACCTATGGTAACGGAGTATTCAGGCTGTCAAATCAGGGTTCTTCCTGGGAAGCGGTTTCTGCCGGATTGCCCGATCTTGAGATTCAGGATATAGCTATAAGGAGTGATAACGTAATATTTGCCGGCACCCTTAGAGAAGGGATATTTTATAGTATTTGGTAAGAGCGGCTTTTATTAAATTCAAACATTTTTGGCACAGCCCGTGCGGGCTAAGCGGAGTCGGCGAAGTTCCGAACGAGTATACAAACCATATCTGGAGCATAGTTTTCCCATTTTGTAATAGTTGGTTTTATAATGAAAATACGGAGTGTTCTAATTCAAGCGGTTGCTGTTTGCGGTATAAGTGCGGCAATTGCTTTTACATACAATGCTTTCTCTGATAATGGAATTAATCCATTTAGTAAAATTGCTAACGGGGAAATTGATGAAACCTCGGATAACGGAGTGGACGGGAGTATTGATCTAATTGGCCTGAAACAATTCAGGACGATGAGTAAAGAGAAAAGTATCTTTTTAGATGCCAGAACAGAAAGTGATTACAGAGAAGGACATATCCCCGGAGCGATATTGTTTGATTATTATCAATTTGGCCGGTTTGCAGATAAGGTTCTTCCTTTCCTTGATCCTGAGAGTGAGATAATTGTGTATTGTTCGTCGCCGGTCTGTGATAGCTCGAGTTTCCTGGCAAGGGAACTTCTTGCGTTGGGATACCACAATGTCTATGTGTACAAAGAAGGTTTTTCAAATTGGGAGAGGGAAGGACTTCCGGTTGAAAAAGGATTAGAGTGATAAATAAAGATATATTCATAACAGAGGGTTCAGCTTTAAGGGAACTGTTGATGGAACCCGCGCTGAAAAGGGATTTTAACAGACGGGCATTCAACCAGTATCTTGTAGTGTTTGCAAGAATCGTCCTAGCCGCCGTGTTTATTTACGCTGCCGTTGGAAAGA
>JAUXHZ010000229.1 GCA_030621255.1 Candidatus Latescibacterota bacterium | reverse complement strand
GACAGAGCGGAAGCAGAAGGGGATCGATACTGTTCTTGAAATAACAAGAGGATTCAGAGAGATATCCCCGGAGGACCCTGTAAAGTATGATTTTACTTTGACCCGCCTTGGAATCCGGCGGGACACAAAAGAACTTGAATCTTTAGATCTTATAAGTATTGAAAATTAAGATGGCTGTAATAATTGCGGAGTTGTTTATTAATATTATGGTTCATTAATGCATAGATATGGCTGGTTGTAATGGAGGATCAAAAATGGTCGAACTAATAAGCGGATTTGCTCTTGCAGTGTGGGATACTCTGAAGCAGATGTCTCCGTTTTTACTCTTTGGATTTTTTACAGCGGGGATTTTGTCTGTTTTTATCCAGCCTGAAATGGTTGAACGTCATCTGGGCGGTGGAGGGATTCTGCAAATTGTAAAGGCGGCCCTGCTGGGTGTTCCTCTGCCTCTTTGTTCATGCGGTGTTATTCCAGTAGCCGCCTCCCTAAGGAGGCACGGCGCCAGCCCGGGAGCTACGACATCCTTTCTTATTTCAACGCCGCAGACAGGTGTTGACAGCATGCTTGTAACTTTCAGCCTTCTCGGTCCCGTCTTCGCGGTATTCAGGCCGGCAATTTCATTTATAAGCGGCCTTGCCGGAGGGGTTCTCGTTTCCTGCTGTGGTGATAAGAAGAGTTTAAACGGGAAGAATCCCCCGGTTTGCGGGGGAGAATGCTGCGCAAAGGGTGGGGAAAAGAATCGATTTAAGCGGGTGTTTCACTATGGGTTTGTTACACTCCCGGGAGATCTTTCCAAGGCGTTAATAATCGGTATCCTTATAGCGGGCGTCATTTCCGTCTTTGTGCCGGATGATTATTTTGCCGGCATATTAGGCGGCGGGATAGCTTCGATGCTTGTTATGATGGCGGTTGGTATACCTATGTATGTCTGCGCCACGGCGTCTATTCCAATAGCGGCAGCATTGATAGCAAAGGGAATATCACCCGGAGCGGCCCTTGTTTTTCTAATGACGGGCCCGGCAACCAACGCGGCGACGATATCTACGATCTGGAAGATTATGGGGAAGAGAACGGCAGTAATCTATCTTGCTGTTGTGTCGCTATGCGCTATTGCCGCCGGATTTCTTCTCAATTATCTCTTTGCTGTGACTGCTTTGCCTCAAACCGGGAAAACACCGTGGATGATTCCGGGGTATGTAGAGATTATCAGCGCTGTTGTTCTGATAGTGATCCTTGCCGGAACCTTTTTCAGATCATCGAAAGCCGAAGGATAAAAGTAGAAATTTAAAAGCTTGACACAAATGGGTTTTAAATGTTAGATTAGTCTAAGATTATTAGAAAGCCCTAAAATAGGAGATGAACATGTATGGTCGGAAAGACAAAAAGTTTAAATTGACTCCCGCCATGGAGGACTATCTTGAAGCGATTGCGACAATCAAACAGAAACAGGGCGTTGCAAGAGTTAGGGATATCGGCGATTTTTTACATGTAAAACCTTCAAGTGTTCATTCGGCACTTTCGAATCTTTCGAAAAGAGGCTTTGTAATTCACGAACGATATGAATTTGTAGATCTTACATCAGAGGGAGAGAAGGCGGCAAAGGATGTTATTAAACGGCATGAGATTCTTCTGAATTTTCTTACAACGGTGCTCGGTATCGATTGGAGTGTGGCGAACAAGGATGCCTGTCTTATGGAGCACTCGCTGAGCGGTGAGACAGTTCAGAAACTGACGAAGTTTGTCGAGTTTGCACAGAACCGCCCGGGACAGGATAGACCAGAGTGGCTCCATAGTTTCGAGCATTACTATCAAACAGGGGAATTTCGGAACTGCCGGAAAAGGGCCGGCAAGTAATGAAAAGATACAAAATGGATTATTGTATAGACATATTTATCATGGAATAGAGAAGGATGTGATTGTTCGGATTTTCTCAGATGTGTGATTACAACTATTGAGATTCCTGTTACTTATGAATTCGAAAATACTATTTATTGTTCTGTTCTTATTTCATTTCATTGCGGTGACTCCGTTTGCCAGCCTGTGCCATAACCATGAAATCGATGGTGAGTATCACGATGATTGTTTGGCATGTCGCTGGGAAGTACAGTCGCTTGGGGATGATCCCCATACAAACACGGAATTTTTAGTATCGGCACATATGGATCAAAAAGTCGATCAGCATTGTGAAATTTCAACGATTCTACCGAAAGATCAATCTCTTCGCAATACTGACCATTCTCGCGCTCCACCTTCAATATCCTAGGTTTTTCCAATGGTTTTTGAGTATGTGGGGTTTAAAAGTTGGGGATATCTAATAAAGTTAGTAACAACTAAGAGTTAAAAAGCATAGTTTAAAGGAGGTCGGCATGGTTCGCAAAATATCGAGCGGGCTGCTCATTTACATCATCTGTTTAATTTTACTTACCGGCAATGGGATTACGGCCGGTGGTTTTGGAAGTGTTCGAGGCACGATCACAGCAAAGAGCACTGGTAAACCGCTACATATGACAAACATTATTGTCAAGGGTATGGCTATCGGAGCGCCATCTGATAAAAACGGCAAGTATGTTATTGTCCATGTTCCCGAGGGACATCATTCCATCATGGTTTCCTACGTTGGCTATAAAATCTTGGTGAAAGAAGTGACAGTTGGAGAGGCCGATACAGTTACAGCTGACTTTGAACTCGAGGATGATCTCATCCATATGGATCAGGTTGTTGTTACCGCCAGCAAAATTCCGATGTTCATCAAGGAAGTGCCGGTCAGGACAGAGGTGATCACAAGGAAGGAAATCAAGGACAAGGGAGCTACGAACCTGTACGAGGCACTCGATGGTCTGCCGGGTATACGGGTCGAACAGCAGTGCGCGTTCTGTAACTTCAGCATGGTCCGGCTGCAGGGGCTCGGACCCGATCACGTGCAGGTTATGGTCGATGGGCAGCCTGTCTATTCGGGACTTGCAAGCGTTTACGGGCTGCAGCAGGTTCCGACCGAGAACATCGAGCAAATAGAGGTCGTCAAGGGGGCGGGCTCTGCTCTTTACGGAGCAAAGGCGATAGCCGGGGTTATCAATATCATTACCAGGAAACCGGGGAAGGGGCCTTCGCTGCAGCTAAGAAGCAGTTTCGGTTCATTCAATACGAACGAGTATTCCCTTATGTC
>JAUXHZ010000003.1 GCA_030621255.1 Candidatus Latescibacterota bacterium | reverse complement strand
GAGCAGTATTGGTTTAAGTTTAGGTCTTACTTTGAAAGGAGGAGATTTTAGGGGGATCAAATTGTTTTAGTAGGGGCGAGAAGGTCGATAGCCCAATTTGAAGAGTAGCTTTTAAGGGGGTTTGAAATGAAAAGATTTGTTATTGCTATTTGTATTGGTTTGTTGCTCTTTGTGGCTTCCAATGTGACGGCTCAAATCGTTGACAACTTTTATATCTCAGTTGACGCTTCCGGTGCGATAGTAGTTGGAGGAGGAAGCGGGTATAATGAAGGTTTGTGGTATGAGTATGATTCCGGCTGGATAAATGAATGGTTTTATGATCATCCATTTGATTATTCCAGGGGAAAGATAATACATATTGAATATGATGCTGTAATGTTAACCGCCGGCGCTCCAAGTTATCTCGTTTTTGCCGTAAACTGGTCAACACCTGAATGGTCGGCCCTGGGACATGGCACAGCGTTCCCTCCAATACCAGGCGCGCCGGGGTTTATTGAATCGGAACACATCGAAAGAGTAACTCTGTTCGCGGATACATTATGGATTAATCCTATGCACTATATATTCGACTATGTAATTGAAGAATACAATCCGGAATGGGTGTCGATTGATGTTATGGGAGAGAATTTTGAGATAATAAATGGTGTTATTACTCATGACTGTGTGGTTGCTTCCACGGAAGAAAGCTGGGGCGCGATAAAGTCGATGTATCGGTAAGGATGACGCATTGTAAAGGTTTATAATTCTTTTTGAAACAGGAATGAGAATGATAAATCCTTCAGCATGATTTGCACCCTGCCCGTAACTTTACGGGTGGGGTGTTTTGCTGTCCGGTTTTAGAAAAATGGGGAAACTCCAACTTGCTTTTATGCTTGACAATATAAGATATATCGTGGTACAATACGATGTTTTTAAAAATCAGAGGAGGTTGATTGGAAAGAGAAAGCTAAAGGCGATCAATCACTAATTTTAAATTCTATTTGACTGTAAGGGAAATGGATTGCGTTTCTTCCGTATGCGGGGATGGAGCAGTCTTGTTTTAAGTTTGGATTTTACTTTGAAAGGAGGAGATTTTAGGGGGATAAATAATCTGGAAGTTTTGCTTCCGGTTTGTGATATTTTTTTCTTCTTCGAATTGTTTTGGAGTGGGGGAATAGGTGCTAATGCAATTTGGAGAATACTTTAAGGAGGGTTGGAATGAAGAATTTTGTTATTGCTATTTGTGTTGGTTTGCTGCTTCTTGTGGCTTCTAATACGACTGCTCAAATCGTTGACGACTTCTATATCACAATTGGCACTTCCTGTGAAATAGTAGAGGGTGGAGGAAGTGGATATAATGAAGGTATGTGGTATGAGTATGATTCCAGCTGGATAAATGAATGGTTCTATGATCATCCATTTGATTATTCCAGGGGAAAAATTATACACATAGAATTTGATCTGGTTGTAATGGATCCAGCAAATTCCAGCAGCCTTTGTTTCGCTGTAAACTGGTCGACTCCTGAATGGTCGGCGTTGGGGTATGAAACAGAGTATCCTCCAATACCAGGCGTGCCGGGATTTATTGAAGCGGAACACATAATGAGAGAAACACTGCTGACTGAATGCCCTGTTCCTGTTGTAACAACGCATTACATTTTTGACTATATCATCTATGATTACAATCCGGAATGGGTATCGATCGATGTCATGGGTGTAAATTTCGTAATTACAAATGGCGTTATTACTCATGACTGCGTAGTTGCTACCAAGGAAGAAAGCTGGGGCGCGATAAAGTCGATGTACCGGTAAGTATGGTGCGTTGTAAGGTTTGTAATTTTTTTTGAAACAAGAATAGAAATAATAAACCTCTCGGCATACTTTACACCTCACCCGTAATTTTACGGGTGAGGTGTTTTGTTATATATTCCCTGAAATACCAAATAATGATATTGCATCCGAGTTTATTAGCGGTCAAAACAGTATAAATACCATGGTTTACTTGACAGTTATCAGTATATGAGATACACTTTTCGCAATGGGTAATCATTCATCGAAGCGCTTTAGCATTTTTTGTAGATATCGGTTGGGTTACAACCGGTATGAATCACTATAACCGCAAGTTTCTTGTGAGGTTATGGATGAAAGGAGAGCAGGATGGCAGAGAGTGTGTACAAGGTAATAGAATTGGTTGGGACGAGTTCAGAGTCGTGGGAAAAAGCAGCCGCAGCCGCTGTAGAGAGGGCTTCTCAATCGTTGCGCGATCTTCGTATTGCCGAAGTGGTTCAACTTGACATGCATATCGAGGATGGCAAGGTTGCCGCATACCGTGCTAAAGTAAAAGTATCCTTCAAGTTTGAGGGAAGCGCGTAGATAGGCTCGGGCAGGAATCATTTGTTCATCTCAGTAGCCATTGGTGAACAGCGGCAGCCAGCCCCCATATGATAAAACTTGTTGTCAGGACCGCCGATAGTGACAAATGTCTCCTGAAGCAGAAATAGGCGGTTAGGAAAAAGAGGATACTTGGGAGTATGCCCCAAAGCGCACCCTTGGTGTAGTTGATCATAAGCTCATTGTTTTCCTGAGTGTCGTTATAGAGCCAAACGAGGACAAGCATTCCTGTAAGGGGCATTGTGGCAATCAGCCCGGCGAGGGATGGTAGCTTCTTTCCTATTTGACTGCAGAGGAAAATGACTCCCACACTGATTAACAGTTTTATTAATGTTTGCATTTTTGCTCCAGTCAGGGCTTATACCCTTGTTAATTCCATAAAGAATATTACTTTTTAAACGCGTTGGTTGCCGATAAAAAAATAGTATTGATATTTATTGTCTACGTCAAAGTGTTTAATAAATAATCAGGGGTTTTTAAAAGGATTTATCCTCTGATCATTCGACACCGCTTTATTTCTGTTGGGAATTGAGAATGGAACCATTTGTTGTTGGAATCTCCGGAGCTTCATGCTCCGGCAAGACATTAGTTGCTAAGAATCTTGCGGATAAGCTGGAAGGCAGGGAACATACGATAATCCAAATGGATAGCTATTATCGGGATCTTGGTAATATGAAGTTCGAAGCGAGATCGCGAGCCAATTTTGATATACCGGATGCTATCGATTTCAACCTTCTTATAAACGATGTTAAGGGGTTGCTTGAAGGACGTGAAGTTCTGATCCCGGAATATAATTTTAAGACCCATACTAGAGAATCGCTGAGTGAGGGAAGACTCCGCAGGATATCTGTTAAAAACACCAGACGTTCCGTAATAATTATTGAAGGGCTTCATGTTTTACTTAAAGAACCGCTTCGAGAGCTGATCGATATCTGTGTATTTATCGATACAGGTATGAATGTCTGCCTTTCCCGCCGGATAGAACGGGATAGAAGGGAACGCGGCAGGACCAGAACAGAAATTTGCCGGCAGTTTAGTGATACAGTTGTTCCGATGTATGAAAAGTATGTTCTTCCCGCCCGGAAGTACGCAGATATTATTGTCGATGGAGAAAAAGCCGTGGAAGAATCTGCCCGTGAAATTATGAGCGAATTTAAGAACAGAATATCTGATTAGCGGTATGGAAACAAACGCCTACGGATATTTTGACTGGGTTTATAGGTAAATATAAAAGGAAAGAGAAGTTTGGTTTCGTGGAAGTCCGGAGAATAATCACCCATAACGATTTTGACGGGCTTGTATCCGCAAGTCTTTGTTCTTTTGCTACCGGTTGCGAGAGGTTTGTTTTTACGGGCCCCAATTCGATTGAGAGGGCTGAAATATCTATTAATAAGGGGGATATTGTATGCGATTTACCCTATCCTCTTGAATGCGGCCTCTGGTTTGATCATCATGGGGGCAACAGAGATGCCTTAGAGCTAAGGAATATTAACTATGACAGTTTGCCCGGACGATTTGCCGAGAAGCCCTCCTGTGCTCGTGTAATATATGAATATTATTCCGAAAGAGGGACAAAATTCCCCGAATATCTATTGGAGACTGTATCCGAAACGGACATAATCGATTCTTTTGCTTATTCTTCTATAGAAGAATGGCGAGGGGAAACACCAGGCAAGCTTGTGGATATGAGTATGAAGATTTCATTTTTAACCCCCAGAGATCGTACAAAATATAATTTGTTCCTTGTAGAATGTCTTCGTGATTTACCCCTCACTGAAATTTTAAAGGAGAAACAGGTTTTATCCAATATTGAAAGTTACAGGGAAGAAGAAAGAAAGATGGTCGGATTGATAGAAAAATCTTCTTCCTTTTTTCATAGGGATGTGAAAAAGGAGATTGCCGTAATAGATTTGACAGATCACAGAAGACGCCCCAGGGTTATCAGAAATCTCGCGTATTTAATATATCCGCAGATTCTCGCTGTTCTCGCGTTAGTACCAATATTCAGAGGGGGCACAAAGACCAATGATTTTTCTGTCTCCATGTCACTCTCTATGAATATGACGGGAAAGGAACACGGAAAGGATATCGGAGAAATCATGAGGGAGTTAAATATTGGTGATGGGCATACCGGTGCGGCAGCGGGAATGGTCCGCTGTGATTCAAAGAAAAACCGCCTTATCATGAAAGAAAAAATTCTCGATGAGATATGGAAGTTGTGGGAGGGGATGTCTCCGGGGAAATAATCATAATTTGTTTTTAAGGATCAGGAAAATTGTAAAATTCTACACGGGAATTTTTGATTGATATTTCACCCGCAACAAAAAATAATTGAATCCGTAGTAATGATTAAGGGCAATAGTGGGTTTAAATTTAGCCGGGTTTATATCCGGAGATTATCGGGTGGAGTATATCAGGGTCGATTTTAAATTTGCAAAGGAGCTGAAATGAAAGAGAATGTGACTATTCTGGCCGCTTTACATATAGCGTACAGTATTGTAGGGATTATTATCGGCACGACTGTTCTTATTATCCTTGGCGGAGCGGGTATTGTTTCCTGTGATCCGGAGGCCATCGCGATTACAGGCACTATTGCCATATTTGTTTACACGATTATTTTACTATTTGCTATTCCGGGATTGATTGGAGGAATAGGGCTGTTAAAGAAAAAACCATGGGCAAGAATTCTTGTTCTGATTGTCGGTTGTGTAAGATTATTTGATATCCCGATAGGTACGGCTCTTGGTGTTTACTCTATCTGGGTTCTTACAAAGGAAGAGACTATTTCCTTGTTGTCTGCGAAGAATGAAAATAAAGGGGCAAGCTACAGCTCAGAATGAAAATTCACGTGAATTTTCTGTTCCCGGCAGAGACGGCATCAGTTCCAAGCGTCAATATTTTACCGGATTAGAACTTTCCCGGGGGGATATAATCGCCTGATTTTTCCCGCGCCTCTTCCAGGCGGGCTTTTTGCTCTGCAATGTGACGGAAAACCGTATCGGGAGTATCAGTTACTCTCTCTTTGAAGATTTTTTCCATTCTTCCCAGTTTGGCAAGGTTTTCAGGAACACGGATAGTGAATTGTGTGATATAGTCCTCCATTGAATACTCTTTTTCAAAGAGCTCGAAGAACAATCTCTTCAAATCCTGATATTCAGGTATTAGTCCTGTGGGGGTTTTAATAACGTCAACTTCGTTATGGACTCTTAGTTCCATCCACTTAAGCCATACCTTTTTGTCATTCTTGAGATTCAGCCATTTACCGTTTTTGTCTCTCAGGAAGTAGTTGACCGCGAAAATACCTGGTGGTTGGGTGGAGTGTATGCCGAAATCGAGATTGCTTTGTATGTATTTTCCGATTGGTAATGAAAGAAAGTCCAGGTTTGACATTGGTGTAAACACCCTTACTCCTTCTTTGCCCAGAGTGGCGGCTGTTGTTTCCGATTCAAGGCAAGCTCCGTACATAATAATACCATGAGCCCAATCGAAGGCTTCCTTTAATGGAACGGATGTATCAGAATCTCTCCCTCCGTAAATTACTCCGCTCACCGGCACACCCTCCGGCGAGTGAACTTCTTTGCTGACATTATCAAGGGTATCAATTTTAAAAGTGAATCTGGCATTCTTATGTGAGGGAGTTATTTCATTCCCATCATCATCCTTTTTCCCGGGATACCACTTGCCCGAATGATTGACGCCATTTTCAGGGACTTTACCCGGCTTACCGTTCCAATAGACCTTCCCGTCTTCCGTGACGAGCTGGTTTGTGAATATTACATCTCCCGGTGTAGTGATGGTTTCCCACTGGATTGGGTCCTCGTCGGGGTTAATTCCATCTATTATGCCGAACACGCCTGATTCCACATTTACGGCGCGTGTTTTGCCGTCGATGTTCCTCAGGTAAGCTATATCGTCGCCTACGATTGACTCGCCTTCTATCATTGCGGTAGAGGTTTTGCCGCACATGGACGGAAAGGCGCCTGTAAAATATGTTGTTCTATTATCGGGCCCATGGATCCCCATTACAAACATATGTTCTGTCAGCCATTTTTCATTTGAAGCGCGGTTTATCGCGAGGCGCATAGCGAGTTTTTTAAGGCCTATCGTATTGCCTCCATATTGTGTGTTCGCGCTGTAGACCATTTCCTTTTCGAGGTCAATGAATATCCTTCGTTTATCGAGATTTTTACTTACCTTAAGCCCCAGTCCTGCATCCTTGAGTTCTCCCTGGGAATGAATAAATTTAAAAAATACAGCTTCAGATCCTCTTTTTATAAATTCCTGATAGCCCTGTCTGTAGAGAAGATTATCACTGTGCGCTACGTATGCTGAATCTGTCAGTTGAAGAGCTGGTATGGAGAAGGGGGAATTTGTCGGGCCGAGAGAGAAAAATTTAATATGGAGGTGATGCCCCCGCATTATATCCGACATAATCTCGCGGATTTCCGTGAGCCCCTGCTCCCGGTCAATGGAGTTTAGTTCAGGCCCGAGGTCAGTGCCGGGAGGCACCAGAAATTTGGTATTTTTCTTATCACGTGCCTGATCATGGAATCCGTCATAATGTATCGTGTGTCCTTCAATGGCAAGTTTGGCCTCCTCATGATTTTCAATCGCAGCTCTGCGCGTTCTTTCAATATCTTCCTTCGAATCATCGTAGACAGAGACCATTTCCGGATTGCACAGATTTATAAATTCAAGTATAAAACTGTGAAGCTTCGGGTTGTCGATACGGGCTAGTTTAGTAAAATCATCATTGCTGACAAACTTGCGGAGTTCCTCGATAGGGTTAGGATTCATTTTTTGTCTCCAATTGAGGGGGCTAAAGAATTTTTTTCGTCTTTTTTAACAAAGACGCCGGGGAACTGGTTGTTAAAGTAACAAAAAAGCATTCATGAGGGCAAAGGAAAATTTTTTTATATTTCGAATTCTATGCAGTGAAAATTCTTTTTAGTGATTTATTTGTTAACTTATTCTTTGCGGATATCATCGTTGCCGTGTATTTTCAGAATTGACGCGTTTTGATAAAGTATTACCGGTTTGTTTTTGTTTGTTGACGAGTAATTACTGAATTATGAATATAAAAAACAAAAAAAGTGCGGCTCTTTTTTTTGCTTCGATTGGCTGGTTTATCGTTCTTTCCGGCAGGCTGACTATCTCAACACTACTGATTAAGATTGAGGAAAGCCTCAATATAGATCACACAATGGCCGGGTTTGCCATTACCGGTATGTGGTTCTCATATGGAATAATGCAGTTTCCATCGGGCGTCTGGTCAGACATAAAGGGGAGAAAGGTTACTATCCTCTGTGCTTTTGTGTCCTTTGGAACAGCTTTTCTCTTTCTTGCTTTATCTTTCTACTATGTTCTCTTTTTCATTTTTCTTGTAATTCTCGGGATTGGAAGCGGTTGTTTTCAGACAGCCAGTATCTCGATGCTTTCAGATCTATATAAAAAAGACAGGGGAAAAGCTCTGGGTATGCAGGCAAGCAGCGGTTCGATAGCGGGACTTATGCCGATCGTTCTGCCGTTATTGGCATCGCGGTTTCACTGGAGGGGGATTTTCCTCCTGTGGGCTGTTTTAAGTTTTGTTGTCGCCTGGTTGTTCCACAGATACTCGGTTGAGACAACGAGACTCCCGGGAAAGGTTTCATTAAAGGAACGTCTTGTCGATGGGATTATGGTGCTGCGTCAGAAAACTACCAGACTTTTTTTTATAGTGAATTTAATGCTGGTTTTTGCATGGATGGGATTTGGTTCTTTTTTCCCAACATATATGATAGAGAGTAAGGGGTTAAGCGCTCTTCAGGCAGGTATCGCGTTCTCCCTTCTTTCTTTTAGCGGAATTCTTCTAAAACCGGTAATAGGGGTTCTCTCCGACAGGTATAATAAGAAGCTTATTATAACAGTACTGCTATTTATTACCGCCGCGGCAGCTGGGTTTCTGGTACGAACCCGTTCTTTTCCGCTGGTTTGCCTGGTTTCTTTTCTTCTGTCTTTTGCGACCAGCATCTTTCTCGTGATCAATTCCTATCTTATGCATTTTTGGGAGGAAAGAGGCAGAGGGGGAAAACTGGGGTTTTATCGTTCCCTCACGATTCTGATAGGGAGTCCCACTTCCGCGCTGATCGGGTACTCGGCAACTAAATATGGTTTCGATTTTCCCTTTTCCGCTCTGGCTGTTCTCCTGTCAATAGCGGCCATTATGTTGTTAATAACCTTAGTTAGAGAGAGAAGATTTTTTAATGAGTGATTTATGCAAAGTTGAATCATAAGGTTCGCGGGTCAGTAATGCCCCGGTTTGCTAAAAAGAAATTGCAGCGAAGAATAACAAAAACAGCAAAGCACTAAATTTGTCAATTACCCATTTTGAATATACGATTCTACTTCATTCAGACTTTTCCCTTTTAATCCCATAGTTTCAATTGTTCGTCCAATTTTGAAGTAATCTGTCTCAAGCATTATAGACGCGATACGGATCATTGAGTTTATCGTCTCTGTTTTTACGCCCACCCAGGCGCCGATGGAAGACATCGGAACAAGGCTGAAAGGAACATCTTCAAAGATATATCTGTGACGGAGGTTGCGCGGAGCCTTTATCCCCTGATAACCAGGGTTTGCCTGTATTGCTTCATAAAGGTTATCTCCCTCAGCGGAGTAAGCGTTTTTGAACCATTCTCTGGCGGTGCATATATTCAGTTTTAGTGTTTTTGCTATAGACATTCTTTCCTTATCCAGCATTTTTATAACCCTGGAGGTAGATCGGGTTGTTCCTTCGATATAGAACTGAAAATTTCCTTTACTGTGTTCTATCCATCCCGCATTAAGGAGCGCAAGAGCGGGATGGAAAATTGCTCCCAGGTTTTGAATACTTGTCTGGAATACATTGCGGGCGGGAATGAACTGAGGATATGCTGTGTGTATCTTTTCAAGGATTAAGTTTGTGTGAATAGCGGGCAATGCAGCAAGATGTACTCCGTTCTTACGATGGAATATATGTGCCTGAGTCGGCCCGGTACTTCGGCTTATAAACAGAAATGTTTCAGTTTCAGCAATATATACGTTAGGGCCGATTCCTAGGCTATCAAGGATTTGGCGGAATTGGAGGGCTCCTCCTGTTCGTCCGGGATTTAATACGATTATTTGGTCACTTTTAAGGTGGGGGGCGAGCATCTCAGCAACATCTTTGTGTCCGGAGGCGGGAACAACAACCATTATTATATCGGTACCTTCAATCGCCTCCGCTATATTGGAGGTGACAGTTTCGAGGGGGCTTCGAAATATAGTGCCATCTTCATATTCTATTTCAATTTCCTTAGTAATCCTGATTTCTTCTATGCGTAAAGGTGTCCTGTTAAAAAGAGCTACACGGAATCCCTTCCTGGCAAGATCGGCGGCAATGGCTTTTCCGCCATGTCCGGCTCCAATAACTGTGAAACGAATCTTTTTTTTCATACTGTTCACCTCGTAAAGTATTCAAGTTTGTTAATTCTGTCTCTTTCTGAAATCGGCTTTTTCATAGTTCTGTCCGCTGAAATACAGGCTCCCCGTTCATCTGTTATAGTTGCGATTTTTCCCTTCGCAAATCGGTTGTTTTTCAAATGCGGAGCATCCAGAATCCCCATTTTTATAGCTTTTGCCAATGTTTCGGGATCGGAAAGGGGATTCTTCGTTCCAGGGGCAGAGAGAGAACGAATGGCGTCCAATGTCACTTTGCTTTCAGATATCAGTTCCTCTTTACGTTTTTGAATAACAGGGTCTCTTGTCATATCCGGTTGTCCGTAGAGGGCGTCCTCGATTGCTCTTTTTGCCATCGTGCAAGCTTCAATTACATCTTTTGCTTCCGCGGCGCTTTGAGCCTCGGTATGCCCGACTACATGAATAATGTGTGGCCGTAGCGCCATTTGCTGATATACTGAAACAGCGAGATGGGACCTCGCCGCTTCAGGATTGAGAGGGTAACTCATGAGGCCGGTTCGCGTTTGACGCCAGATATGAAAATCAGGCCGAGTGAGCGGTTCGATCATTTCCAGGATTGCAAGCATTTTTGCTATATCCATTGGAACGGATATTGTGGATGGAGTGTTGAACATCAGTTGAGCTATGTAGTTTTGCACACCGCAATCCCGTGCAATGTAGGCTGACAGGTAGGCGGCAGTCACGGATATTACGTCCGGAGCGTCGCGCAGTCCCCAGTGATGCGGTTCGTTGATTTCAACGGGAATGTCATGATTCGAGTACCATCGAATAAGTTTCTGATGTTCTGTAATGGAAGGTTTTAGGTCCCAGGGGCCGCGTCCATCCATTTTGTTAAACCAGAATATGGGGATGGCTCCCCAGGCGATTTTGATTGTATTTTTGTACATTTCAGCGAGTTTGATAAAATCGTCAGTGCCGGAATATGTGCGCATCATTGGAAAGTTGCCGCGTCTGGTTGCCGCATACAGGGCGCGATAATCGTCGGCACTGCGAACCGGGACTCCACCGGCTCCTTTTCGCCTGGGATCCTGCTTGTCGGGTTTGAAGAAATATTCCTGGGCGTCTTGGTCTGTCCCCAGAGAGACAATATCAAGCGCACCGGATTCAGCGATTATCTTTATGCCTTCAATGGTTCTTTTCACTGTTGGCTGACCGAAATGGTGACGGATGATGGGGTATGGGGTTTTCCGTTGAATACGTTCTATCGCGCTCTGGGGGAAGTCATTTTCAATGGGGCTTGAATCCGGAATTCCTTTAAGGTAGGCGAGTATGGATTCTTCAGTTTCGCCTCCCTCAAAGACTCGTTCAAAAAACCCAAGGGCCTTCGCGCGATTTGCTATGGGGGGTGTGCCCCCGAAAGCGAAACGGACACCCTTCGAGCGGAGATCAGCGGCTTTTTTGGCAAATTCCTTCAGGAGATTTTCACCGGTTTCCGGAGTAAGTCTGTATGAAACGCATACCATCTCTGCCTTTTCCCGTAGCGCTGTTTCCAGGATTTCATCTGAAGTAACTGCTGGTCCAAGAAAAACCGTTTTCCAACCGGTCATTTTCGCGAGCCTCAAGAATTTCATTAAACCGGCGACATGAACACATTCTTCCAACGCACCTGCGACAACAATTTTCATAGAACTTCCGTTTCCTGATAAACTCACAGGTAGAACATGCGATAGCGAGCCACACATCAGCTTATTAGATAACCAGAAAAGTCAGTTTGAACAATACCCGGTATTGAACAGATTGCCAACTTCGGGGATATCTCCTCCTGATCTCTATTCCAAACCTCTTCTCTTCAGGAGCGGTTCGATACCAGGCTCTCTGCCCCTGAATTGTTTGTACAGGGCCATAGGTTCTACCGTGCCGCCCTTGGCAAGTACAGTTTCTCTAAATGCCAGCGCGGTCTTTTTGTCGAAGAGGCTTGTTTCCTTAAAGGCCTGAAACGCGTCGGCGTCCAGTACTTCAGCCCAGATGTAGCTGTAATATCCGCTCGAATAACCACCCGAGAAGATATGACGGAAGTAAGTACTTCTGTACCTTGGCGCGATTTCGGGTATTAAATTGATATTGTCGAGTGATTTCTTTTCAAATTCGGCTACATCGAAATCCTTTTCCGTTGTAATAGTATGCCAGTCCATATCCAGCAACGCCGCCGCGAGATATTCAGTCAGCGCGAATCCCTGGTTAAACTTTCCCGATTTCTTAATTTTGGCTACCAGCTCATCAGGTATAACCTCGCCGGTTTCATAATGCCTGGCGTATATTTTAAGAACTTCCGGTTCGCTTGCCCAGTTCTCCATTATTTGAGAAGGTAGTTCTACAAAGTCTCTCGATACGGAAGTACCCGAAAGACTTTTGTAGCGGCAGTCGGTTAGAAGTCCATGGAGCCCGTGGCCGAATTCATGAAAAAGGGTTATAACGTCGTCCCAGCTTAAAAGCGCCGGGTTTCCCGCGCTTGGTTTTGAGAAATTGCCTACATTTACAATTACCGGGGTTATTTTCTTGCCGTTTCTGACACATTGTTCCCTGTATTCGCCCATCCACGCGCCGCCCCTCTTACTTTCCCTCGGGAAGTAATCGGTGTAAAGGATGCCGATATGCGAGCCGTCTTTCTCCTTTACTTCAAAGACTCTGGCATCTTCGTGATATTTTGGAATGTCGAATTTTTCTTCAATCGTTATTCCAAAGAGCCTGTGTGCTACTTCAAAAGCTCCCTCGCGCACATTTTCCAGCTTAAAATAGGGCTTAAGCATTTCTTCGTCGAGATCATACTTTGCCTTCTTAACCTTTTCGGCGTAGTGCCACCAGTCCCAGCTTTCCAATTTGAAATCGCCGCCTTCATCATAAATCATTTGCTGCATCGAGGCGGCTTCTTCTTTCGCGAGGTTAAGTGAAGGCCTCCACAATTGATCGAGCAGCCTGTATACTCCGGCCGGAGTTTTAGCCATATTTTCTTCGAGTATAAAGGACGCGTGAGATTTGTAGCCGAGCAGGTTCGCTCTTTTTAGGCGAAGGTTGGCTATTTTATGCACAATCTCTTTATTGTCGAGCTTATCGCCGTGGTTGCCTTTGTTTAAATACGCCTTGTATATCTTTTCTCTCAAGCTTCTCTTTTTAGAGTATTGCAGGAAGGGGAGCATACTTGGTTTGTTAAGAGTAAACAACCATTTGCCTTCATATCCATGCGCAGCGGCATCTTCCGCAGCGCTTTTAATAACACCATCCGGAAGGCCGGCAAGGTTCTCTTCTTTTTTAATTACAAGCTCAAAGCTGTTGATCTCTTTCAGGAGGTTTTCACCGAACTGGAGTGAGAGAACGGAGAGCTCCTTATTGATATTACGCAATTCTTCCTTTTTCTCCGGGCTTAAATCCGCTCCGCCGCGCATAAATTCTTTGTAGTATTCTTTAAGAAGCATTTGCTGTTCGGCTGTTAAATTGAGTTCATCTTTCTGTTTATAGATAGCTTTGATTCTTTTGAATAGTTTATTATTCATGAGAATGTTGTCATTATGTCCGGAGAGTACAGGTGCTATTTCTTTTGCTATTTTCTGCATATTTTCATTTGTATTTGACGCATTAAGACCGAAGAAAACATTGCTTACATTTGTGAGTAATAGGCCGCTGTTTTCCATAGCTTCAAGCGTATTTTCAAATGTAGGTTCTGCACTGTTTGCTGCTATTGTTTCGATCTGCCTCTCCTGCAGATCAATTCCTTTTTTAAAGGCCGGCATGTAATGTTTTTCCTGAATCTTATCGAATGGCGGAACGCCGAAGGGTGTTTTAAATTCAGAGAAAAAGGGGTTTTGTGTCCCTATAGAGCAGGAAAAAATAACACTGGCGACGATAAAAAGTAAAAGGATTCGTTTTCTCATCTTATTAGCTCCTTTCAATGTGATTATTCAGAACTATCATTTTTTTCAACTGGAATTAGAATCTCGATCTTGCCGCACATCTCGCCGGCCTTGTTTTTTTCAGGTAAACTGATGTACTTTTCAATCATAGGCCCCACAGGAGTGTACCCGTTGACCGCGATCCATTTAAAAATAGCCATAAAAGCGGACCCTAAAGCGTCTTTGTTAAAAGGGCCCTCATAATGTTTCAAGGCTACAAGAGGAAACTTCCATTCTTTCAATTTAAGAGGAGGTTTTACTGTCTGTTTTTCTTTTAGCGCCATTATGATTTCCCAGTGAAGTTCTTCTGCGGATGTCATTGACGGATTGTCAAAATAGATACCGAAAATGACGGGATCAGTCTTGAGCTTCTGTTTGTTCACTTCGGCGTTAAGAGTATTAAAGGCTGTTTCATGTTGTTCGTAACTTCCGGTTATTTCAAGAGAGCAATAGAAGAAAGAGGGGATCTCTCTTATCTCTACGCTCTCGTCAGTCTTCATCATCATTTCCTTGAATTTGTTCATGTCCGGCATAGACTTTTTGCTATTTTCCTGAGCCGCCGGGGACCCGGTCAGCGTTGATATGCTGAGCGCAAAAACCATAAGAAAAATCATTATCTTCATTACAAGCTCCTTTCATTATTGTTAATTTTGGCGTTCTTTTATTTTGTTTGTTAACAATAACACTGTCTTAAGTTTTCTGAGTCTACTCATTTGTTTCTATTTTATCAAGTATTTTAATCAAGGGAGGTTATACTTTTCACGCGGTTTGTATCGGCTGCCCGGAAAGAGGATTGAATGAAATATCTATTTTGATTGAATCCGGGCCATTCCCGTTTTGCACTACCAGGCATATTTTTGTTGAAGCGCACATAAAAATATTGTTTACTGAAGGCCATTGGAAAAGAAGAATCACAGAAGAAAGAGGAGGAGGTAAAAGATATGTTGAGAAGATGCAGAAATATTGCCGGAAATTCTAAATCAGGCAGTGTGTTATTTATTTCCGCGGCATTTATTCTTATGACAGGGCTGCTTTCGTCAGTGACATGGGCGGGTAAGCAGATTCCTGTGACAAAGAGGGGGAGTGTCGTAGATACACTTCATGGAGTCGTGATTCCTGATCCATACAGATGGCTTGAGGATCAGGAGAGCGCGGAGACAAGAGAATGGATCAAATCGCAGAATGAATACACTCATTCATTTATCGATTCGTTATCCGGGCGCGAAAAGTTAAAAGAGCGTCTTACTGAACTTATGAAGATCGACAGGATTGGTATTCCTACTGAACGGAATGGCAGATATTTTCTGTCGAAAAGATCCGCTGATCAGGATCTCTTTGTGATTTATATGCGTGATGGGCTCGGCGGCAAGGATGAAGTGCTTATCGATCCTCATTCAATGAGTAAGGATCGTTCTACAAGTGTGAATCTGCTGGATGTGTCTGAAGACGGTACACTGCTCGCCTATGGAATAAGGAAAGGCGGAGCTGATGAGCTGACAATTAAAATTTTCGATGTGGACAAAAAAATGGACCTCCCGGATGAATTGCCGAGTGGTTTGTATTTCGGCATTTCATTAATGCCGGATAATAGCGGGTTTTACTACTCAAGGCATAATATTCTTCTTGGTTCCAGGGTCTATTTTCATCCGATGGGTGGCGATCCCGCAATGGATAAAGAGGTTTTCGGAGAGGGTTTTGGCCCCAAGGCCGGTATTGGAGCGGGTATTACAGGTGACGGCAGCTATCTGATAATTGTTGTATTTCACGGGTCGGGGGGACA
>JAUXHZ010000281.1 GCA_030621255.1 Candidatus Latescibacterota bacterium | reverse complement strand
TCTGTAAGGGGCGATCTTTCACCCTTTAGCCAGTTCGCGCCCTTATAGATCTTGTCAATTCTATAATAGTCGCCGTCCGCCTTAAACTCGCATCCGAGCAATCCCCCCGGCACCCGCTTAACTTTAGGCATATCGCCAAAATGAACATAACAGTGTCCGGCATTAAGCTCTCCAATAAGCTCTCCAAGTATATAATCGAGATCCCCTCTGGCCGCGACATAGGGCAGCAGGACCTCATACTTGTCATGTATACCCTTCCAGTCAACCTTGTGCATAGCGGGATCGTAGAACCAATCACGCATGATCCGCCAGGCGTCGGTATATATCTGCTTCCATTCCACAACGGGATCGATCTTCATCTCCATACCGCCGAAATCAAGGGCACCGTCGCTCTTCTCCTGACCGGGAGCAAGCTTTGCTATCCCGTATGTCTTTTCAACTCTATAGAGAAATTTCTCGCCCCCGGCGGCAATCTGATAAGTTACAACACCCTTCATGATTGTCTTGGTTTCACGGGATTCGAGATCAAACTTTTTAAGTTCTTTTTCACCAGCTTTATCCGTGTATATGAAAACCAGCCCGCCTTTTACGGCTGAGATAGCACGGTAGTTCTTGTGCTCGAGAGGAAGCGCGACCACGCGGCCGGCAAACCCGACTGCATCGATCGACTTAATCTCAATTTCTTTTTTATCTTCTTTATCCTTTTCCTTGTCTTTACCCTTATCCTTGTCCCCTTCTTCAATCTTTTCTTCATCATTAAGAGGAATAAGGGGAGACGGAGTATCTTCAGACAATGTACCTATATAAAGTCTGTCCTCCCACTCCTTATCGGGGTAAATAAAATCTCTCTGTGAAATGAAATATATATACTTGCCATCAAGCGAAAAGACAGGCTCTCTATCGTTAGTAAAATCGCATGTCAGCTTCATCGCTTTCTTTGAAGAAAGCGAATAGACCCATATCGATGACATAAAAGTCTCAGAAACCTTGGAATAGCAGAGCCATTTACTGCCCGGTGAGAATGAATAATTATCAATATCGGCATAGCGGCATTTATCAGCTTCTATCTTTTCCCTGCTTTTTACATCAAGGACCCAAAGCCTGTTCTTTTTGTCTGTGTAAACTATCTTTTTGCTGTCGGGAGACCATTTCGGCCCTATAATCCAGGAATCACTATCCTTTGTGAGCATCTCAGGGGTTCCCCCGGCGTCTTTCGGCCTTATCCATATTTCATAATCGCCACTCTCCTCGGAGAGGTAGAGAAGATATTTTCCATCCGGCGACCATTCAACATTCTTTTCTCTTATTCCAGCTGTCCGGGTAAGGTTTTTGGTTACTCCGTGCTTGGCAGGGAGAGTGAATATTTCGCCCCTGGCGCCGAAAGCGGCTCTTGCTCCGGATGGCGAGACAGCAAAACTCTCAATATTTTCTTGTACGTTTTTATAAACCGGCCTTACAGGCGGTTTGTCGCTGTCGAGAGTGATCTCTATCTTCTTTGTTTCACCCGACTCAGTGTCGTGATAAAAGAGATAGCCGCCCTTTTCAAATATTATTCTACCCTTTCCCCTGCTGGGCCAGAGGACATCAAATTTACTATATTCGGTAACCTGTGTTATCGCTTTTGAATCTATATCATATTTAAACAGGTTCAGGGTTCTTTCCCGGTCGGATGTGAAATAAACACTATTTCCTATCCACATCGGAAAATTATCAGTTCCCGTAAATTCAGTGATCTTTTGTGTTTTGTTTTCTTCAAGGTCGTAGATATATACATTCTGAGCCCTTCCCGCCCTGTATCTCTTCCAGGTACGGAATTCACGTGACATGATATTATATGCTATACTCTTCCCGTCTGGTGAAAAAGAGGCGGGGCCGCCCTCGGGTATCTGAAGCGCCTCTCCGAGGCCGGGTTTCTCCGGATCTATGACAAAGTACTTGCCGACCCTCTTCCCGAATGGAGTACGATTGTTCCTCACGAGTATCTTCCCGTCCGGAGTCCAGTCGAGAATCATATAATCATATCCCCCTCTGGGGGGCATGACGCCGACATCAGGATAAAAGGTAAGCCTCTCGGGTACTCCCCCGTCGTAGGGAATAGTATAAACCTGTCTTGTACCCGCGTATTCCCCTGAAAACGCTATTCTGCTTCCATCAGGTGATATTCTCGGAAAAAGCTCAAGCCCTTCAGTAAAAGAAGTTACCCTTCCAGCTCTTCCGCCTTCAGCAGATACCGTCCATATATCACCGGCATACACAAAAACAACTTTGTCACCCATTATATGCGGGTAACGAAGCAGCCGCGCCTCTTTACATATCGATTGTTCCGGAAGAATAGAAACAATCAACATAAAAACGGCCGTTAAAACGAAAATCCTATGAAACAAGCGCATCCGTCCTCCTCTGTTAAATTCAGCGGGAATAGTACCACAAGAGGCTTGCGTAGTCGAGAAATTTGTATGAAAAGTTCCGAAA
>JAUXHZ010000017.1 GCA_030621255.1 Candidatus Latescibacterota bacterium | reverse complement strand
GGCCTTGCCGGTAAATCCAGATTTTCATAGATATATTCAAAATCTTCAAGCGTGTATATATTCCCATCATACTGGCTCAGAATCATCCCCTTGTACTCATTACGCAAATCAAGCTTGGGCGCGTTTTTGAAAGTGATTCTATGCTCAAACACTTCTCTCATGGGAACATCATCCGGAAGGCTGCTGTATGCTATTGCTAAAACCTCGGGATAAATTTCAAAATTCATCTTTTTTGTTATTTCCCGCTTGGTTTTCTGCAGCATTTTGTCTTCCTTGATCGCCCTGACTCTCCTTCTGGCATATTCCTTATCCCTCGGAGAAGTGCCTGTTCTTACGTCGTGCACTTTAAGTATAGCGAATCCGTTTGATGTCCTGACGGGGAGTGTTATATCACCTTTTTCGGCATCAAGAAGGGCTTCTTCTATCCACCAAAACAAACCTCCGATAAAGGTCGGCCCAATATCCCCCCCATTCATTGCGGCTCTGTCCATAGAGTATTTCTTCGCTGCGGCCTCGAAATCCCCGCCATTCAATATCTCTTCTCTTACATTCAAAGCAGTTATACTATCCAAAACAGTTATTTGACTTAGCTGAAATTCTTTTTTCATTTTATTATAATATTCGTCAACTTCTTCTTCATCAACCGTAACCTTGTCCCGCACATGATGTTTTGTTATCGCTGCAACGAGAAAGGGGCCCTTGAACGCCTTTTGAAAGGCTATGAAATCTTCGTTTTTCTGATACCCCAGATCTATTGCCCGAAGAACCATAACCTCTTTAGCTATCATATACTCGAGAATTTTCTTCTTCCCCTCCATATCGTTTGTTTCAGGTAAATACCTATCCTCTATCCCTTCCACAACCATTTCAAAAAGTCCAATTTTTATCTCTTTATTTTCAACCTTGGCGATTACGAGATCTTCTCTGTCGATAGACGAACAGCTTAAATAGCCTGCCATAAGAATAACTATTAAAACAAAAATTCCCTTTTTCATTTTTTCCCCTTTCAGTTTCTTCATTGGTTTTCCGCCTTTCTCTTTCCTCCTGAGTTTAAGCCTTTAATTAACTAAACTATTCTTTTTAACATACAATTCCAGAATAGTCAACAAATTTTCAAATTCTTCCTCATTTCGCTTCTGTCTCTTTTCTTTCAATTCGTGTTTTGCAGTTTCCTGTAAAGATGACTGTATTGTTAATGAAAGGGCCGCGGCAGAATTAAAAAGCAGCCTGTTTTTGAATTGGCCGGCAATCTCCGCTAACAAATTCCCGGACAGCTTTATCTCCTCCTGGAATACAACCTTTAGAAATCTGCCATTGCTCATGTCGGCCTCTGCAATACCAACTCCGGCGGCACGAATCTTCATTTCCACGGCCTTTAATAAGTTAGCGGCGGATTGAGGAAAAAATCCGAACCTGTCTCTTAGTTCCTCTGTTATTTCTGCCAGATCAGCCCTCCGGGTTATTCTGCTAAGTCGTCTGTATATATCCATCCTTTCTTCAGAATCCGATATATAGTTCTCCGGTAAAAACTTATGGGTTTTCGATTTAATGCTTATATCTATATCCTCCCGTACAGTCTCGCCTTTTATCCGTTTTATTTCCTTCTTCAGCATCCGGGAGTATAAATCGAGCCCCACGGAGTTGATCTGCCCCGACTGCTGATGCCCGAGAATATTCCCCGCCCCCCGAATCTCCAAATCTTTTAAAGCCACTTTATACCCGGCTCCCAGATAATCAAATTCACTTATCGCCTTAAGCCTCTCCATACTCTCGCTTGTTAAAGCTCGATTTCCGGGAACAAGCAGAAATGCGTACGCCTTTCTGTCTGATCGTCCCACCCGCCCTCTCAGCTGATACAATTGGGCAAGACCCAACTTTTCCGCGTTATTAATAATAATCGTATTTACATTCGGGAAATCGAGCCCCGCTTCTATTATCATGGTACACACAAGGATATCGTATTTTCCTCTCATAAAATCAAACATAACCTCTTCCAGTTTCTTTCCTTTCATCCGGCCATGGGCATGTACTATTTTTACGCGCCGGGGAAGAAGACGTTCCAAATATCCTTCCATAACTCCAATACTCTGAACCCTGTTGTGAACAAAGAAAACCTGCCCCCCCCTTTCAATCTCTCTCATAACAGCCTCTTCAATTCTGGAATCATCAAATGGAAGAATTTCTGTCTGAATAGGCAATCTATTCCTTGGAGGTGTATCGATCACCGAAATATCCCTTATCCCGGCTAGTGTCATATGAAGAGTTCGCGGTATCGGGGTTGCCGTCATACTCAGAACATCCACGTTTTTCTTTATTTTCTTAAAGATTCCCTTCTGTTTGACTCCAAACCTGTGTTCTTCATCAACAACAACAAGTCCGAGATCATGAAAATCGAGGTCACCCGAAAGAAGCCGGTGTGTTCCAACAACTATATCAATTCGGCCTTTTGATATCTCTCCTAATACCCTTTTTTGCTCACTTCTCGATACAAATCTGCTTAAAACCGCGACATTCACTGGGAATCCGCGAAGTCTTTCTTTCAGCGTCTCGAAATGCTGCATCGCCAGCACCGTTGTCGGAACGAGAAGAGCACACTGTTTTCCGGAGAGCACGGCCTTAAAGATCGCCCTGATTGCCACTTCCGTTTTGCCGAATCCTACGTCTCCGCAAAGCAGTCTGTCCATGAGCCGGGGACTTTCCATATCCTTTTTCACTTCTTCCGTTGCTATGAGCTGATGAGGTGTTTCCTGATAAGGAAAGAGCGCCTCCATCTCATTCTGCCATAGCTTGTCAGGCCCAAAGCTGTATCCATCCGCGATTTCCCTCTCGGCATACATTTTAATTAAATCATTCGCTGTTTTTTCCGCGCTCGCGAGCGCTCTCTTCCTTACCTTTGCCCAGGTCCCGCTTCCCAACTTGGATAGAGGCGGATCAACCCCGCCGGCGCCCGTATATTTTTCAACCATTCTTAATCCGGCAACCGGAATAAACAGGTGGTCTCCTCCGTCATACTTAAGACTCAGACACTCCGTTTCTCCATCCGCCATATCGAGAATTCTCATCCCCATATATCTTCCAATTCCATGATCGACATGTACAACAAAATCCCCGGGTTTGAAGTAAGACGGATCATATGTTAAAGACCTGCTGCGGGATTTTGGCTTCTTATAGGCCCTGTGAAATCTTCCAAATATCTCGTCTTCACTCAAAAAAAGCACTTCGGCTTCCGGCCAGCTAAAACCACTTGAGATTTCCCCAATCGGGAAATCCATATCGATTGCCGCATCTTCGAACATCTCTTCCATCCTTCTTCTCTGCGCCCGATTATAACAAAAAAGGGAAATCTGCGTTCCTTCCTTCGTCAGCTTTTTTATCTCCCTGGACAATCCCTCAAATTTTCTTCGATAATTTTTTGCCGGAATTGTCGAGAATTTAATGTCGCTTTCCGCCTTCAAACCATATAGCTGGAACAACTTTGAACTCTTAAAAAGCCCCTCCAGCTTCCCTTCGCCAATATAAACTTCCGAGGGCTCCGGGTATATCCTGCCCTCCCCCTTTGAATTTTTAAATCTCCGTTCAATTTCCTCCCTGAATCTTGTCATTTCCACTTCCAACTGCTCATAATCCACTAAAACAACAAGAGGTTCTCCCGGGAAATAATTCAACACCGGCCCTACTTCGTTCATTAATGACGCGTAGTGCTCCATTCCAAAGAAAGTGATTCCGTTTTCCAGCCGGTCAGCGGGGAGCATCAACTCGCGTTTTCTGCTCAACGGCTCTTTCCCTATCCTTGATTCCAGCATTCTCTTAAGCCGTTCTATCCCTTCATCATTTAAAACAATGTGGCTCGGCGGCCTGACATCCACTGCGCTTCTTGAGCTATTTGACCGCTGGGTTTCAATGTCGAAATCCTTTATTGAAATTATCATATCATCGTCAAATTCAATTCTTACGGGAGACTGATCCCCAACCTCGAAAATATCCATAATAGCTCCGCGAAGAGCATACTGCCCCTTGCTTTCAACTATCTGATGCCTCTCATAGCCGAGAGCTGCAAGCCTTTTGGCTATTGATGTCATATCATATCTCTCACCCGGGATTATTCTCATTAAATATTTTTTGAATTGTTCGGGCGTGAACACCTTTTTAAGAAAAGATCTTAAAGTGCAGACAAAACTTAAGCATTCTCCCTTAACAAGCATGTCCAGGGCCCTCATCTGGGTTCCTGTTAAATCTCTGTCAGGTTCATGATAGTCATAAGGCAAAACCTCGTCCTCAGGATAAGAAACAACCCCTCGGGCACCGAAGTTTTTTAAATCAATTTCAAAATCGCGAGCGCTCACAGGATCCGGAGTTACTATTATTACGGGAGCATCCCTTCCCTCGATGAGAGAAGCAACAACAAGGCTCTTCGAACTGCCGACAAGCCCGGATACACGAATCTGTTTCTTCCCTAATTCAAGGAAGTTCTCCAGCTTTTGATACTCGCTTATTCCACTTATTCTTTCTTTTAAACTATCCCACATATTCCTCACGGCGCTTCGAAAATTTTCCCTGAGCGATTAATATTTCGAAAATCAAAACTACTATAGCAGCGAATATAACAAACCCCGCTATTTCCCGTCCCTCCTTAGCCGTCTTCAGCTCTCTTTCAATATTCCCTTCCCCTTTGATAACTGCCGCATCGGCAAGCCCGAGTGAATCTACGACTTCTCTGCCTTCCATATATTCAAGATCCGATTCCCCTTTGGCCTCCGGATTGACCGCTATCCGCCCTATCACACCCTCCTTATCCTCTATTGAAATAAACCCCGGGTTGCTGACGGAATCTATCATGATCCCCCCGGGTTTTTTACGAAACCCGATTTCCGCCTTGCCGTCAAATGAATTTTCGCCGTTACTGCCTGCAATGCCGGAAAAATAGCACTTCAAATTTCCCGTTGAATACCGATCCCATCCCGCTCGCCGGCCAACTCTAATATCGTCATTCATTTTCGACTTGCCCGCCACATCAATAATCGCCTGCTGAACAATTGGAAGAAAAAATGGCGACACAACAAATGCCCCTCCCTGTAATCCCGGTTCGAATACGAAAAAAACCGCCGTCCCCTTACCAACACTTTCCTTCCATACAAAAGGCGAGCGATCCTTGAATCTTAGAATAATGGCATTTTCAGGAATTCCTCTTACAAAAATATCGTTTACGAACCTCACCCGGGAAAACTCTTTCACCTCTTCCTCGCTGAAGGGGGAAAGAAGGGCGGGTTTCTTCAGGGGCACCTGCAACGAAAAGGCCCTTAATTCTTTATTCCTTAAAAGAATATCCGGTGAGAAAGCGCTTATTTCCTGAATAGCCTTTTTATGTTCCGGCCGAACAAAAATAAGAGCGCCTCCGCCCTTTTCAATAAACCCTTTAATTATTTCAATATCTTCCTTCCACAAGGCTTTGCCGGGACCAAGAACTATCACATCCGCTTTATCTGCCGCCTTGCTTGTCATACCAATCAAGCCGGGTTTGTACAATTGCATATCCCCGTTTGAACCTTCGGGGCTCACGGCCTGTTTTAAATAGAACTCATCTCCCCCTCCGGCGAGCAAAACCTTTATCTTTTCCGACGCGTTCAATACAAAAAATCTCCTGTCGTCAAACGCCAGTTTATCTCTGCTCAATCTCACTTCCCCTCTTACCCATCCAGTGTTACTCACTGAAAACGCGGCTTTTTCATTTCTTTTCTCGCCGGGCATTAATGTTATTTCCCTGTTGATTATTCTTTCTCCATCAACGAACACGCTCATTCGAAATACAGCTTTTCTATCCTGTGCCGTGTTTCGTAAAACAATTTTCAGCTCAATAACCTCCCCTCTGTGAATAACAACAGAAGGAGACAAGATATCTTCCACTGCAACGTTCCCCCCCCTCTCAGCCCTTAGCGGAATAATAAAAGTTCTTCTCTTCCCGGCTTCATTCCCCCTGAGTCACCCTTCTTCCCAAGTGATGATCTCTGAAAGTCCGAAATCAGATACAATTCCCTCGCTTCATAGCCGGTCTTAGCCAACATCTTTCCCGCCTCCGCGACCCCTTGTCTTAAATCACCCGCCTTCCATGAAACGTCAATTTTGCCGATAGCCTCCCCGGCAAGAATCCTTCCTTTCCCTTCACCTTCATAGATCTTCCGCGTTGCTTCATCCATTGTAGAAATTATTATCATATCCTCATCTCCGGCGTTCCCGGCAATTTCTTCCGCCGTCTCCAGCGCCCTCTTAAAAAGGGGCCCATCCTCTGTTTCAATTCCCATACTGTAACTCCTGTCAATAAGAATACATGTCGCCACGGGGGTTGACCCCGGAAAAAGAGAAGCAACCTTCCCTTTTATAACCGGACGGGAAAACGCGAGAGCTACAAGTGCCACAGCAATCATTCTAAGAATCAGGAGCAAGAGCCTTCTCAGCTTCACGCTGCGCATACTTCGCCGTTGTGAGCCTTCGAGAAACCGCAGAGTGCTGAATCTAACCTCGGGAATACGCCTTCTGCTGAAAATATGGACAATGAGCGGCAAAACTACTGCCAGCAGGGAAAATAAAAAAAGAGGGTTTAAAAAAGTCATGTCAAATTCTTTCACCTCGCGTCACAAACACCCACGAAGAAATTTATTGTTTTTGTTAACTCATTTTGGATCTTTTGTTCAAGTATGAAACAAGGGCTTTGTCAAACGGGGTTTCAACTGAAAGCAAATTATAATCAATTCCGTTGTCCCTGCAACTTATCTCGAGCCAACTTGTCCAGGCCTCTACCCTTTTGCTGTATTCAGACTCCAGAAACCACGGCTGCGTGCGCAGTGTCTTCCCGGTTTCCATATTTACAAATTTAACCTCTTTTGAATAATTCAGGTTCAGTTCCATTGGATCGAGAATATGGAAGACTATTGTCTCGTGCCCCCTGTGCCGCAAGCGCTTCAGGCTGGCCAGAATACTCTCGGGTTCGTCCATAAGATCGCTCATCACTATAACAAGCCCCCGGCGCTTGATCCTCTCCGCCACACTGCTCAATGAATTGCCTATCCCCGTTGTGCTGCCGGGAGTGATATTCTCAAGTTCCTTCAGCAAAAGGTGCAGATGCTTTTTTACAGATCTATGCGGCGTTAAGGTTTTGATTTTGTTATCAAAAATAGCGAGCCCAACGGCATCTCTCTGCTGAATCATTAAATAAGCGAGGGCGGCCGCGAGTAAAGAGGCGTAGGTCAGCTTCGTTATCCCAACGCTGGAAAAAGCCATCGACGCGCTTCTGTCGAGCACAATAGAAGCTCTCAGATTAGTTTCATCCTCAAAAACCTTAAGATAATAACGATCTGTCTTCGCGTATAATTTCCAATCAATGTTTTTCGTTGATTCACCCGGATTGTGCCGTCTGTATTCAGCGAATTCCGCGCTGAATCCATGGTACGGGCTTCTATGCATTCCCGCTATAAACCCCTCGACAATAAGCCTCGCTCTTATAGCCATATTGCCGAATCTGCTTACAATCTCCGGCTGAAGAAATCTGACCGCTTCCGGTTTTTCAGCTGTCATTATTTCCTTTAATCAGCTTCTCCGGCTCTGGTTCTTATTCAGCCGCGGCTTCAAGAAGCCTGTCAATAATCTCGTCGGTAGTTACGCCATCCGCCTCTGCGCGGAAATTCGTCACCAGCCTGTGGCGAAGTACGGGATGAGCTACAGCCCTAATATCCAGTATTTCAGGTGTTGTCCTCCCCATCATTACAGCCCTGGTTTTCGCGGCCAGAACAAGGTATTGCCCCGCTCTCGGCCCCGCTCCCCAGGAAAGATACTGCCCGACCTCATTAACACCTTTCTCGCGGCTGATTCTTATTAATCTCACGGCAAACCCCAGAACATCTTTGGAAACGGGCACTTTTCTTATCAGTCCTCTGATCTCCATTATTTCTTCCGCGTTTAGAACATGATCCGGTTCTTCCATATCCCTCGATGTCGTTGTGTCAATTATCTCAAGTTCCTGCGATTCTGAAGGATAATCAACCCTTATATCAAACATAAACCTGTCCAGCTGAGCTTCCGGCAAAGGGTAAGTCCCCTCGAGTTCTATCGGGTTCTGTGTGGCGAGTACAAAGAAGGGCAATTTGAGCTTGTGCGTCTTTCCTCCGATAGTTACTTCCAGTTCCTGCATTGCCTGGAGAAGCGCCGCTTGAGTCTTTGGCGGAGTTCTGTTTATTTCGTCGGCGAGCATAATATTTGTGAAAACCGGCCCTTTTAAAAATCTAAAGACTCTGCTTCCGGTTGTTTTGTCCTCTTCGAGAACTTCCGTTCCCAGGATATCTCCCGGCATCAGATCAGGCGTGAATTGAACTCTGGAAAACTTCAAATTAAGACTCTTTGCCACCGTTGAGACCAGAAGTGTCTTGGCAAGTCCCGGAACACCGACTAACAGGCAATGCCCACCCGAGAATAACGCTGTCAGCAGCTGCGAAATCACTTCATCCTGGCCTATAATTATCCGGCTGATTTCATTTCTGAGTTTCCTGTACGCTTGCTCGAATCTTTCCAAAAGTTGTTTGTCATTCATTTTATCCACCCTAACCCTTTTCTCCATCAGTTTTTTCATTCATGTGTCTGTCCAGAAACTTAAGGATCGCTCCATAGCCTTCTATTCTGTTCTTTTTCTTTCTAAACCCATGCCCCTCATCATCAAAAACCAGATATTTAACTTCTACCCCATTTTCCCTTGCCTCCTTGACTATTTCATCAGACTCTACCTTGAGAACCCTCGGATCATTTGCTCCCTGGAGAACCATAAGAGGTTTTGTAATATTTTCGGCGTGAAAGAGAGGAGAGATCTTTCTTAGATATTCTCCATCCTTCTCCGGATTTCCCATTTCCTTATAGAGGGCTTCCCTGTGAGCTTCCCACCAGGAGGGGATATTTTTCAGAGTGCGAAGCCAATTGGATACTCCAAAAATGTCGACTCCAAGCGCGAACTCTTCAGGTTCAAAAGCGAGGGCCGCGAGAACCATATATCCACCGTAACTTCCACCAATTATCCCTATTTTGTCCTTATCAACAACCCCCGTACCAATTAAAAACTTTTTTCCTTCAATACAATCGCGCAAGTCATCCTCGCCATGCTTCCTGTCATCCAGCTTGAAAAATCTCTTCCCGTATCCCGAACTCCCCCTGTTATTAACAGCCAGAACAGCATATCCATGATTTACAAGGTACTGTATAAGAGAATTATAACCGACTCTCGCCTGCCCGCCGGGGCCTCCATGAACCCAAATCAATCCGGGGGCCGGCGCCCTCCCGGCGGCCGTTTTCGGCCTGTAGAATATCGCGGGGATCGCTTCCCCGTCAAATGAATCATACCGTATCACCTCAGCTTTAACGAGGTCCTCCATATCGATTTCAGGGTTCATAGTGTCTGTCAGCTTCCTGTATTTGCCTGACTTAAAATTATATATGTACAGATTGTTCGGGGCTCTTGATCCATTCACATAGAACCTCATAAGCCTTTCGCTTTTTGAAATGCAGACCGAAGTAATAACGCCCCCGGGGAGATCCGGCAATTTTACCAGCTCCTTTTTTTCCCTGTCGTAAACCCTTATTTTTGTTCTCGCGTCGTGATTTATCCCCGTGACACGATACCGCCCCTCCCTGGAGAAATATGAATAGGTAATATCCCAGTCCGCTTTTTCTACAACTTCGATCTTACCGCTCGTAACGTCATAACTCTTCAGATATGTAAATTCCCTCTCCTTGTTTGTCAGGAAATAGAGCTTCTTTGAATCAGTGTCAAAATCGGCCGGGCGGTTTGTCACTTCTCCCTTGTGGCCGGTAACAAGATTCACCTCTTCGGCTTCTCTGTCATATATGTAAATGTCCGAGTCGCTATTCGTTTTAGACTTTGAAAAAGCCACATACCTCATATCATTTGAAATAGATCCAAAATCATGCCCGGCGTCATTTAGATAGATCATCTTCGGTTCGAATGAATCTATATCCATAAGATAAACATCCATAAATCTTTCGTCGCGCTTGTTTGAACCAAAAATAATCTTCTTCCCGTTATAGCTCCAACCGTAAAAAACAGATCTGGCACTTTCCCAAGGGGTCAAATCCGCGATTTCCCCATCTCTCTTCCGCAAATAAATATGATATATTTCATTGCCCCCCTTGTCGCTCAAATATAGAAAACGGTCATCTGCCGGGAAATATGAAAGGGCGAAAACTGAATTTTTCTCCGATTTTGTGAGTTGTTTCACTTTTCCTCTCTCAACGTCTATGGAGAAAGCATTGTGTATCCCTGTTCTATCACTTGTAACCAGAAGCCTGCTCTCATCTTCCGAGAATGCCCC
>JAUXHZ010000052.1 GCA_030621255.1 Candidatus Latescibacterota bacterium | reverse complement strand
CAAGCACGCGTGATCCGGGGCGGGTGACATTGGCCGCGGCAGCCTCCATAACACCCGTGCCTGAAGCTGTTATAAGATAAACCGGAGATTCTGTCCCAAGAACCCCTTGAACCATCTTTTCAATTTCAATAATTAATTTACGGAATGAAGCGGTTCTGTGATGAGCAGAATACGCTTTCTCCAAGACAGATTGGCGTAAATAAACGGGTCCGGGAGAAATCATAATCTGTTTCATAAATCCCCTGCCCTTTTTTAAAAATATCCCACGGTATTCTAGTTTGCCGACTGAGACGCCTGGTTATTAAACAGACCTCCGATTTTCCGCCTCCTCTTTATTCCCCAGGAAAGCTTTCTTGAAAGAACATGTGGTAAAACATCATCCATGGAATCAACAATAATTATCTTCACATTTTCTTTAACCTGATCAGGAAGCTCCTGAATATTCTTCTGGTTTCCCCTCGGAAGGAGAAGTTTTTTCACACCGGCTCTTAGCGCTGCGACTGATTTCTCTTTTATTCCCCCGATCGGCAGCACCTTGCCTCTTAAGGTCATCTCACCGGTCATAGCGACATCTCTGTGAACCGGTATATCAAAAAAGGAAGAAATCATAGCTGTCGCCATCGATATTCCGGCGCTTGGCCCATCCTTTGGAATCGCTCCTTCAGGAACATGAACATGCAGATCGACGGATGAAAAGAAATCATCGTCCAGATTCAACAATCTGGCTTTATTTCTGGCGTAACTAAGAGCTATCCTGGCTGATTCCTTCATGACATCTCCCAACTGCCCGGTAAGAATCAGCTCTCCTTTTCCCGGCATAAGGGTCACTTCAATGTTCAGAATCTCACCGCCTGATTCTGTCCACGCGAGCCCTGTCGCCATCCCCACTGTCATTTTCTGGTCAATCTCGCTTTCCTGATATGCGGGAATACCAAGATAGTCAGGTAAATTCTTCCCGGTAATTCTGATAGTACCATCATAACTATCCCCGGCCTCGGCAATCCTTCTCGCGGCCTTGCGGCATATCTTTGCTATCTTTCTCTCAAGCTCCCTTACCCCTGATTCCCTGGTATAATACTGTATAATATCCCTCAGAGCAGCCGTGGTGATATTCATTTGCTTTCTCTTGATTCCATGTTCTGCTATCTGTTTTTTTATCAAAAATCTCCTTGCTATTTCAATCTTTTCATATTGCAGGTATCCAGGCAGACGAATAATTTCCATTCTGTCGCCCAAGGCATAAGGTATCGTGTACAGCACATTAGCTGTTGTAATAAACATTACCTTGCTCACATCAAAATCAACCTCAAGATAATTATCCACAAAATTACTGTTCTGCTCAGGATCGAGTACTTCAAGTAGGGCGCTGGCCGGGTCACCACGAAAATCAACGCTTAATTTATCGATCTCATCAAGCATAACGACAGGATTCCTGCTTCCCGCTTTTTTTAGCATCTGAATAATTCGGCCGGGCCTCGATCCGATATACGTTCTTCTATGTCCCCTTATCTCAGCTTCGTCACGGATTCCTCCAAGGGAGAACCGTACAAACTCCCTTCCTATTGCGTTAGCGATCGACTTGCCAAGTGATGTTTTACCAACACCGGGAGGGCCGACAAAACATAGAATAGTCCCCTTAACCTCACTTGTGAGTTTAACAACTGAGAGAAACTCCAGAACCCGTTCTTTAACCTTCTTGAGGCCGTAGTGATCGGCGTCCAGTTTCTTTTTAACTTTCTGGATATTCAAAGAATCTTTAGTTTCTTTATTCCATGGAAGAGATGTCATAACATCAATATAATTTCTCACTACAGTAGCTTCAGGAGTCATGGGAGACATCAGCTTGAGCCTTTTAAATTCCTTATAAACAATTTTCTCAGCCTCCTCGCTCATTTCAGCGGCCTTGATCATTTCTTCCAGTTCAGTAAAGTCACTATATTTGTCATTATGCCCGAGTTCGTCCTTTATCACCCTCATTTTTTCATTCAAAAAGAGCTCTTTCTGACTCTTTTGGACTCTCTCTGTCACCTCATCATCTATCCCCTTTTCAAGCTTCAATATCTCGAGTTCTTCCATCAGGATACCGATAAGAATAAACATGCGTTCATTTACCAGGCCTGTTTCAAGAAGCTTCTGTTTCACTTTATTTTTTACTACAAGATGCGCCGCAACAGTATCCGCGAAAGAAGAAGGATCCTCAATCGATTTTACAGCGAACAATATTTCATTTGGCACCCTGTGGCTCATTTTTACGTAATCTGTAAACAACTCTTCAACTTTTCTTTGAAGCGCTTCAAGCCGCTTGTCGTCCTTCTCGATTTCCAGAATCCGGGATACTTTGGCCGCAATGTGGTTATCTCTTTCCAGATATTCCTCCACCTGAACCCTGCTGACACCTTCAAGCATCACCTTTATAGTTCCGTCGGGCAAACGGAAAAACACGCCAATTCTAACCACTGTTCCCACAGAGTATAGATCATCGTTCTCAGGCTCATCTACAACCGGATCCTTCTGGGTTATTACGAGCAGCAATTTGTCTGATTCTATAGCCTTTTCAACCGCGTTTACGGAAGGCTGCCGCCCAACTAAAATAGCGGTCGCCATCGAAGGAAATATCACAACATCCCTCAGGGGGATTATCGGATATTCCATATCCTGATCATCCAGTACTATATCACTATCATCAACCATAACTCTCCATTTTAATATTTACTTTAATTGTGTGAACTATCATCCAGTTATCTATGCCATTTTCTGATTTCCGCTTTTAAAAATCAGTTCGGGGTTGCCCTGATTCTTAATTGTTTCCTCATTAATTATAACCTTTTTAATATCCGGATTCGACGGGATATCAAACATAATATTGAGCATTACGCCTTCAAGAATAGCCCTTAGCCCTCTGGCGCCTGTTTTTCTTTCAACCGCAAGCTTTGCAATAGAAATTAAGGCGTTTGAAGTAAACTCAAGCTGGACATCCTCCATTTCAAAAAGTTTCTTGTACTGCTTGATAAGAGCATTTTTCGGTTTAATCATTATATCTATTAATGCCTGTTCATCGAGATCCTGTAGTGTTGAAACGATAGGCAACCTGCCGACAAGCTCAGGAATAAGGCCATATTTAACAAGGTCCTCAGGCTGTACATGAGTCATTATTTCACTGATTTGCTTTTTATAATCAGGCCCTCTGTCTGCTTCAAATCCTACTATTTTTCTTCCGATCCTTCTTTCAATAATCTCCTCGAGACCCTGGAAAGCCCCGCCGCAAATAAAGAGTATCTTCGTTGTATCTATCTCCACAAACTTCTGCTGCGGATGTTTCCTGCCTCCCTGGGGAGGCACATTCGCGACAGTGCCCTCAAGAATCTTTAAAAGGGCCTGCTGAACCCCCTCACCCGATACATCACGGGTAATCGACGGGTTCTCACTCTTCCTCGCGATCTTGTCCAGTTCGTCAATATAAATAATACCTCTTTCCGAAGCCATCATATTGTAATCCGCGCTCTGAAGAAGCCTGACCAGGATATTCTCAACATCCTCTCCTACATAACCTGCTTCGGTTAAACTTGTAGCATCAGCGATCGCGAATGGTACTTTGAGGAAACGCGCCAGAGTCTGAGCAAGAAGTGTCTTTCCTACACCTGTTGGACCGATCAAAAGAATGTTGCTTTTTTCTATTTCAACATCATCTGTGCTCTTTTCATGCTGGATCCTCTTGTAGTGATTATACACACCGACGGCAAGAGACTTTTTGGGTTCTTCCTGCCCTATCACATAAGAATCAAGGCTGTCTTTGATCTCGTGCGGCAATGGAAAATGGTCATGCTCGTGAAACACGGCCGCAACCATCTCCTCTTCGAGAATATCATTACACAGCCGGATACATTCATCACAAATATAAACTGAAGGCCCGGAGACAAGCTTTGTGACCTCATCCTGTCCTCGTCCGCAAAAGGAGCACTTTATCGAACTCGGGGTCTGTGATTTTTTCTTCATTGGCTCACATCCTTGCTAAATTTGCTTCTCTATAATATACAATTTTTTTACTCATTAGTTCTTATTTATTTAGAATTCTTCTTTGAAGTAAGAACCTTATCCACAACCCCGTATTGAAGAGCTTCCTCTGCCGACATGAAGAAATCCCTGTCCGTATCCTTTTCTACCTTCTTGAGTTTCTGCCCGGTATGCTCCGCGAGTATACCGTTTAACTTAGATCGCAGTTTCAGAATCTCCTTGGTATAAATCTCAATCGTACTGGCCTGTCCCTGAGACCCCCCTGAAGGTTGATGAATCATAATTCTCGAATGCTGAAGAGCTGATCTTTTTCCCTTCGCCCCCGCGGCAAGAATCACCGCTCCCATACTGGCGGCCTGTCCCATACATATAGTTGCAATATCACAGGATATATACTGCATTGTGTCATAAACCGCCAACCCGGAAGAGACAACGCCGCCGGGAGAATTTATATAAATAAAAATGTCTTTCTCAGCGTCTTCAGCTTCGAGGAAGAGTAGCTGTGCTATGACGGCATTCGCCATGTTATCTTCAATAGCCTGGCCGATAAAAATTATCCTGTCTTTTAAGAGCCTTGAATATATATCGAAAGCTCTTTCCCCTCTGCCATCCTGCTCAACCACCATCGGAATCAAGGCCATTTACTTTCCCTCCGCTTTTTTTACAAGTTTTATTTTAGCCTTCTCCTTTATAAAATCAAGTGTCTTTTCTTCAAAAATTTTCATCTTGAAACTCTCCATCCTGTTGTCCTCTTCATAAGATTTCTTTAACGATTCATAATCCTGTGCATATTTCCCGGCAAAATCCCTTAATTTTTCTTCTACATCCTTTTCATCAACCGTGATGGACTCTTTTTTGGCAATGCTACCAATAAGGAAAGAAGTTTTTACCATCTTTTCTGCATCACCTTTTAACTTGTCGTGTAAATTTGAACTGTTTTCGGCAGCCTTCTCAGGATCCATGCCTCCAAGGATCATCCTCCGCTGAGTATCGATCATCATTGAGAAAACCTGCTTTTCCACAAATGAAGGAGGAACCTGAAACTCATTCTTCTCCAGGAGTTTCTCAATAACATGAGTGCTTAACTCCATATCGGCTCTAACTTTATTTTCTTCTTCAAGGGATTTTTTTATATCCTGTTTTAGCTCATCCAGAGATTCGTATTTCTCAAAATTTTTCACGAAGTCCTCATCCAGCTCCGGTAATATTTTCTCTTTGATGTTTCTTACCGTAACCGAAAAAGAAGTATCTTTTCCGGCAATCTTTTCTGAGAAATAATCGTCTGGAATTTTTACTATAAACTCTTTTGTTTCTCCTTTTTTCAGCCCGATCAATTGCTCTTCAAAGCCGGGAAGAAACCTTTTGGAACCGATCTCAAGCATATAATCTTCTTGCGTTAACTCCTTGATAGATTTGTCGTCAAGCTTTCCCTCAAAATCTATATATGTAAAATCTCCTTCGATAATACCTCTATCGCTATCAATATCATCAAGAGTGGCGTGCATATTACGAAGTTCCTCAAGTTTTGCCTGCACATCTTCATCCGTAACTTCTTTCTCCTCTTTTTCAAGTTCAAGGTCAACATAATCCTTCGGCTCAATTACGGGTTCAACTTCAACAGTTGCCGAAAATGTAAAATTCTTGTCCTTTTCGATTCCACTCTGATCTACGACCGGCTCAGATACCGGTACTATATTGTTTTTTTTCAAAACCTCCCAGTAAAATTTATTTACAAGATTAGATATCGCTCGATCTTCTGCCTGATCTCCATAATATGTTTCCAGCATCTTTCTCGGAGTTTTACCCGGTCTGAATCCCTTAATTTTGGCTGTCTTGCCAACGTCCCGGTAAACTAAATCCAGTTCTTTCTTTACATCATTCCAGGGAATATCAAACGATAACTTCTTTTCTACTGAACTAACTTCCTCAACTTTAACATTCATCTCATCCACAATTTTGACTCCTTTGCAAGCAGCAATGGTGCGAGAGAGGGGAGTTGAACCCCTATCCGCATAAGCGGGCTGGATCCTAAGTCCAGTGCGTCTGCCAATTCCGCCACTCTCGCTTGAACTATATTATAATAGTCAACACATAGTCAATTGTCAACAGTGATTATAATTCACCTCTATGGACTTCATAACATATTAATTTCAAAGTAAAATTGAAGATTTCATGCTCACGCTTAAGAAAATCTCCGAAATATAGAAATTTTTTATTATTCAGCTTGACTTTTGACCGGAAAGTTTTTATCTTGACCGCATGGTATTAACTTTGACCATACAGTTTTCGTCACGTGATCAAAATGGTTAATAAAAAACACGAACGTAAAAAGATTCTGGAAACTCACACCAAACAGGATATCCTGAAGGCTGTGATCCAGATACTGACTCAACACGGCATTCAGGGTTTCTCGATGGAGCGGGTGGCCAGAGAAGCTGGGGTGGCCAAGGGCACCCTTTACGTCCATTTCAAAAACAAAAACCAGATTATTGAATCTGCCGTGGAGGCCAGTCTTGCTCCGCTGCTGGAAGAACTCTCTGATGTGCTCGACAGTGACCTTTCCCCGGACAAGAAACTTGAAAGATTTACTTTTCATCATTTAAGCTACTTCGATGCGCACCAGGACTTTTTCCGTGTTCTTCTCTACGATCGCCAGCAAGCTCATGCACAAAGAAGGCGTTACCGAACCAGCCGATACTGGACTTTTGTTGAAAAGATAACAAGGGTCGTAGATGACGGTGTACAGTCAGGCCTCTTCCGCCCTTTAGACCCCTCAAAGGTAGCTGCCATATTCATTGAGGCAACCATTGCTGTGGCCATTAATCGCCTCTGGAGCAAGAGTTCGGAAAACATCGAAGATGATGCGAAGCTGATATCCGAGGTTATTCTGCATGGCATAACTGCGGGGTCAAAAAATGGACCAGGGGCTGATGTCATAACATAACAACCTTGATCCCGATGGGTGACTGGTGCGTATCGATGATGGGGTCAGGCAGGGCCTGTATTCCCCTCTGGATTCGA
>JAUXHZ010000217.1 GCA_030621255.1 Candidatus Latescibacterota bacterium | reverse complement strand
ATTCGGATCATTCACCTTTCGGTGGAATATATTATTTACAAGGGCTCCATCAACGCTGTAAATCCCTATATCCACTACGGGGTTCCGGGAAGCAAGCTCTCTGTCCAGGAGTACATTTATTGTTGTCGAAGGATTGAACGGATTGGGGTAATTCGAGACTGAGACAGCGCTGACGACGGCAATCATACTCGCCGGATATTCTTCGCCGGCCGCGAGAGAAACAAAAAATTCTTTAAGCCCATCGACACTCTCCGGATGATCAAGATCCGGATTTTCAATTCCGCCGGAGTATCTCGAAAGCTCGCCCCCGAACAAAGATCTAAAATCTTCAGCGAAAATCTCGGAAGGCCTGTTGCAATGTACGGACTGACAATCATAATCCGGATTACCGTATATCCCCCTGAGCATTAAATACTCGCGCCATTCTTCTTCATTGCTTATCGGAAGATAAATATTCTGAAAGCAGTGCCCCAATTCATGAGTTACTAAAAAAGCGCTTACCTGCGGCTTTAATTCATAAACTCCCGGGGTCAGGAAAATCTTACTGCCGCATGCTGTACTTCTGAGAACCGTTCTTCTCGGAAATGGAAGTAAATATACCGTGACACTAACATCGATTGGAACACCGGCCAGATTTACTTCCCTCAAAGCATCTACTATATCTTCTTCGGTATGAGCATAAAATCTGTTATCCCCTTTACATATTATCAAGGGATCGGATGTATCCTCTACAAGCTTGTATTCCCATCCATCCTCAATAGTAAGGAGAAGATCTCCATCCTCATCCCTTTCAATCAATTCATCAATTATCGTCTGCGGGGAATATATTTCAGCCTTGACTCCATTAGCAAAGAGGTAACTGCGAGATTCTGCCCACACTGAAGAAGGCGAGAAAAGAGCAATAATACCAGCCGCTATTATTACAAATGTTGATAATCTATTATACCGCAACAAGTTCACTCTTTAATCTCCTAAAACCAATTCTTTCGTACTGCCCCCGCTAAACACCGCACACATAAATCGTGAACTACTTATATTGCAACTGATATACCTCTCCCTGTTATAACAGGGGGTTTATGAAATTACGGAGGTGAAAAGGCTTAATTACCAAAGGAACGATCTATTGTAACCTACTTATCCACAACATGTTATATTAGGAACAAATGAGACGTTTCAATTATATGACCGTGTAAAATGTTTTTTTAATCCAATTTAAACCGATTTTCAAGCCTGAAAAATGGGGAATATTCTCCACAAAACCGGTATTCGATAGCATTGTTGGGTAAAATTGCCCAATAACCTCTAATTAACGATTGAACAGCGAGTTTATATCGGTCAGTTCCAATCGACAATATGGGGGCGCCGAACACTTACATGCCATTCATGTCATTGGGAATATTGAGGTTTTGTAATATTAAAACTTTGTGCCCGATGTTAGATAAAACTCGTTGTAGCCATGCCTGTCAGTAGCAACCTCAAGCTTTATAATATCTTTAACTGGTGAAAGAATTTCGATCCCCCCCCCGATAGTGGAATAAAAACTCGATCTGCTAAAATATTCAAAACTGTCCGCCAGGGCGCCTGTATCAACAAAGGCGACAATATTAATTCTGAGGTCACATTTTCCGACATGTGGAATATCAAATACCTCCGGGCCATAAACCAACTTTCGCCACTGCGCGGTACCGAGAATTTTGGAAGTCCCCCTGGAATCACTGCGGTACCCCCTCAAATCAGATTCTCCCCCCAGTCCCATCTCATAGAACCAGGGCAAAGAACCCCCGTAGTTATCCGCGCTGACTGCCAGAATAAGGGTTCCCAGATTGCTGAAAGTGGTATAACGGCTGCCGTAAAAACTGCAGAATGAATATTCCTGTTCCAATCCGCGAATTGAAAAAACATGCTTCAGATTTACACGCGCGTAAATTCCCTTTGTTGGAACTACCCAGGTATTTCTACTGTCAAATGTCAATGTCAGGCCAAGAGTCAAAAGGTTCTGTCTAAAATATATCCCGGCAGGATAATCCGAATTGCCCGGTATTGACAATCTGGAACGTCTTGCCTCCATTGAAAATAAAGGGGTCATCCAGATTTGATGTACCAAATCTTTCGACAGGGGCAGTCCAAAACTAACCCTTATACCATCCTGTTCCTTTATATAATCAGCGCTCTCGGGATCATCAAGCCGCCTGTAATTGAAAAAATCCCAGCTTAATCTCATTCGTTTCCCGTAGACCCATGGAACATACCATGAAGCTCCCCCGCTATGTTCTCTATCCCTTCTTTTTTTAAAATCAACTGAAAATTTTTCTCCAAGGCCCCGGAAATTTTTAATCTTCCACCTGATTCCATACCTTATCCCCTTCGTGAAATCATAATCGATAATCGGGTAAGGGTATTTCATAAACAAGTTCGGCCTTTCACTTACCCTTACAATTATTCCGCATCTTTCTTCAGATAGATTTTGGACGGATATATCCACACTTGAGAAAAACCCCAACCCTTTCAGATATGACGAATCTCTCTCAATTAGATCGGGGTCAAGCTTCTCCCCGCGCTTTGAAGCCATTTCCCGAATTATCGCTCTTCTTTTTGTTCTGTCATTTCCGGAAACAATTATGGTATCAATTACCTCTCCTTTAAAGCTGGAAGGAGGTAATTGACAGCGGGATTCCGATGGGAAAAAGATTCCAAGGGATATTAACAGCATTAGATATGATTTCGTAATATCTTTCAAATCGATACAGCCCGGCTCTAAAAATTATTCCTCACTTATCAACTCTGAACAATAATAAGGAATAGGCGGACTGTAAAGAATAGTCTCCTCTAGTCCTCGAGTAAATTATCCGGTTTTGCTGAGAGCATACCTCCCTTTGAGAGTATAAATGCTCCAACCCCGACCAAAAGAGCGAGAAAGATAACAAATCTACCCAAGATGCCTACAGGCAACTTCACAAAGGTCAGTATAGGAATAGTGCCCATCAGCGAGCTTATCAAACACGGAAGTTCCAGGAGAAAGAGGCCGATCAAGCCTTGTAGATAGATTGAATGTTCCGCAACTTTCATTTTCTCAGAGACGAAGTTTCCGAGAGCAACCGCGGAGATAAAATAGCAAAGCATTAAGAGAGCAAGATAGGATAAAAGCAAGAGCAATGACAACGGAATTCCAATAATTGTTATGCTGAGAACAACAGCCACGATAACAATTGCCATTGAACCGAAAATTACTATTAGGACACCAATCCCCAGAGATTTAAGAAAAGAACCTGTCACATAAGAACTGCTCCCCTTAATTCTTTCCGGAATGAAATAGAGAACC
>JAUXHZ010000193.1 GCA_030621255.1 Candidatus Latescibacterota bacterium | reverse complement strand
TACATATAATCGTAGTAAACTTGCTTTAAAATATCTTGATGTAATCAAAACTGCCTAGGAAATCTATGAATTTAATTCAGCTGGATTAAGGCCTAATGCCGGACTGAATGATTCGATCCTGCTCAACATTATAAAATTTCTTTGAATCGGTGTTATTGAAATAACGCTTCTTAATGTGTATATTCTATACGAAACGATGGCCTCCGGGAGTGTCCGCGTTCCCTTAAATTAAGAATTGTATCGTTAAATGGCAGGTTGAGATGATTATTGTTGAAAATATATCGAAGAGTTACGCTGATCAGGCGCTCTTCAAACACGCCGGGTTCAGGTTGAATGCCGGCGAAAAGCTGGGATTGGTCGGCAGGAACGGGCACGGCAAGACAACATTGCTCAGGCTTCTTGTGGGTGAAGAAGAGCCCGATTCCGGTTCGATCACAATACCGAAAGGGTATACGCACGGTTATATGTATCAAGATCCCACTTTTACTGAAAATAGCGTTCTCAAGGAAGGATGCAGGGGACTGGGCGAGCGCGAGAGCGATCATTTCTGGAAGGTTGAGAAGGTCCTCGCCGGATTAGGATTCAGTATATCAGATACCGGTAAGCACCCCTCGGAACTATCAGGAGGATTTCAGGTAAGATTGAATCTGGCAAAGACCCTTGTGCGTGATGTGGATCTGCTCCTGCTTGATGAACCCGATAATTATCTCGATATTACATCGATTAGATGGTTGACACGTTACCTGAACAATCGTAATGGCGAGCTGATACTGATTACACACAATAGAGGTTTTATGGATGATGTTGTTACTCACACTATGGGAATTTATCGAAAGACTTTGCGAAAGATCGAGGGCAACACAGGAAAGCTCTACTCCCAGTTTGCGATAGAAGAAGAGGTCTATGAAAAAACCAGGCTTAACGACGAAAAAAAGAGGAAAAAGGCGGAGATATTCATAAGGCGGTTCAGGGCCAAGGCGAGGCTCGGCGGCCTTGTTCAATCCAGGATAAAGACTCTTGAAAAACAAAAGAAACTCGAAAAACTGGAGAAAACAAAGGACCTCGACTTTTCATTCACTTCAAGACCGTTCAACGGTAAGCCGGTTATAAATGTTAAGGAACTATCGTTTGGATATGAGCCGGACAGGTTGCTCTTTTCTGATCTGTCATTTTATGTCGGGCCCTATGACAGGATCTGTGTAGTCGGGAAGAACGGCAGGGGAAAGACGACACTTTTAAAGGCGCTGGCCGGAAAACTGGAATTCCTCTCCGGTGAAGTGAAACCCAATGTGACGGTGAAAAGTGCATACTATGAACAGGGGAATGTCGATAATCTTGAGGATGAAAGGACTGTTCTTGAGGAAATAATGAGCGCTGACCCGGATACCGATCAACAGAAGGCGAGAAATATAAGCGGGATGATGATGTTTGAGGAAGACGCCGCGCTAAAGAAGATAATGGTACTCTCGGGGGGTGAAAAGAGCAGGGTTATGCTGGGCAAGGTAATAGCGACGCCTGTGAATTTCCTTCTCCTGGATGAACCTACCAACCATCTGGATATGGAATCATGTGATGCCTTACTCGAGGCAATAAACGATTTTGACGGGGCTGTTCTCATGGTTACACACAATGAGATGCTTCTTCATGGATTAGCGGAAAGACTGATTGTGTTTCGAGATGGCGCAGTAAGCCTTTTTGAGGGGAGCTATCAGAGCTTTCTTGAGATAAAGGGTTGGGGTGACGAGAAAATTGAGAATGTTAATGAGGCTAATGAGAAAAAGGGCAAGAAAAAGAAAGAGAGGAAAGAACAAAGAAAGCTGCGTTCGCAATTTGTAGGCGAAAGGGCAAAAGTGTTGAAACCGCTTGAAAAAAGGATTGCCGGGCTGGAGAAGAAAATAGTAAAGACTGAAAACGATTTAAAGGAACTTCACAAGGCGATAGTAGAGGCTTCAGAGGATGGCAAAGGAGACCTGATCGCGGAATTGTCCAGGAATATCCATAATTGTGAGAAGGTGATAGAAACTTCTTTTAGAATGCTTGAAGCTGCGAGCGGAGAATATGAAGAACAAAAAGGGTTCTTTGAAAAGAGGTTGGCCGAACTTAACAACCCGGCTGATTAAGAAAAATATCCGCGCAGGTTATTTAAGATAGATTATCTTTTTTGTTCCTTCAAAACTGCCGGTTTTAACCCGGCAGAGATAAAACCCCGGGACTACAAAGCGCCCCGAATTATTGGTTCCATCCCAGTTAAATGTATGTTTTCCGGGTGAGGTATCATCCCGGATGATCCTTTTTACCAATCCTCCGCGGGGTGTGAATATTTCCAGTGTAACCCTGGAGGCTTCGGAGATCGAATATGAAATGGTTGTATTTGCACTGAATGGGTTGGGGGTATTATTTATAAGGATATCCCGAATGGAGAGCTCGAAAGGTTCGGTAGAGACCGTTTCAATAAAATTGGGAGTTTCGACTGAAATTTGAAAATAAGCGCCGCTCGTTTTGTAATATGGAAATCTCCACTCTATCGAGTTGATACCAGTAGTATCATCCGCGATTGTATAAAGGAATAACGCATCGTTTTTATCCCGCAATAATATATGAATTAGATCTGAGTCTTCATCATCCGTGGTCCAGCTGATCTTGCATATGTCACCGGCATATTTTTTGCCGAATTCAGAAGGTGAAGTCAGTATTACAGCGGGAGCATATACTATCTGATATGATTCACCCTCTCCGATTCTACAGTATCCGTATTTTATATAGAAGAATCCGTCTATCCCCCACTCTGTTCCCCAGCTGTTCTTGCATATCCATGCTCCTTCTCCTCCGCAGGCGGTGTCATTCCATCCGACGATCAGCACGGCATGATTAGGAAGATTGTTAGAATCTATATCAATACACCCGCCGTCGTAATCGTTAAAAAAGGGCGGCAGTGTCATGCCGGTAGCTACAGGCCCGTTTTGCAGGGCGTTTTTAATATGGAATGTAGTGTTAGATAGTTGTGTAAAACCTGATATTCTTGCGAGAGTCGGGTATTGAGACTGAGTGCATGGATGCCCGTCAGATCCTAAGTATTCAATGCTATCTTCAGCGACAATACCATAGCTTTCAAAGAGTTCGTATGCTGCAGGCAATGTACCCCCAGGGCAGCCATAATTGTAGGAATTGCAGTCCATTACCTGCTGTTCAGAAAGATCTTCAATACGGCCGCCATATATTCTTATGTGCGCTTCAAGCTGAGCCACAGTGGCGAATGCCCAGCAGGATCCGCAATTCCCCTGATCTCTAGCTGCTGTTGTTCCATCCATCTCTCTCCAGTCGAAGATCGGATCATCCGTGGAGGCAGGAGACAGTTTATAAAGGGGGATATTCTTTTTTACTTCAGGCGGTATTGGAATGTATCCAAGGCGGTTTTTGAGCTCGTCCTCCGAGAGGTGACTCATAGATGTTATCCCCGCCTTCCAGTGGTAGCCCTCTCTCTCTATCATACGGTTTATGTCGTCGATTCGTTTTTGAATAACGGAATTGTCCGCCGCGCTTAAGCTTAAGGAGAAAGCGATTAATAAAAGAAAAAGAATCAATCCAGAAAAGATATCTTGTTTTTTCATAATATCC
>JAUXHZ010000096.1 GCA_030621255.1 Candidatus Latescibacterota bacterium | reverse complement strand
GCAAAAAATATACCGGTAGTTGGTTAGTTTATATTCCATATTTCCGGTTCGCACTATTTTTCAGTCTATTCGCATAATGCGAAATCATGTGAAAAATGGGTTGCGACGGGAAAAATTATCCGTATCAGCATTTCAATCCTTTCTCGCTTCCCGCAGCAGAAGAATCGCTTATTAAGCAACATGATCAAAGAAGTTTAACGTGGTGTAACCAGTTGATATTTGAGCAGGTAAACCATGAATTGCCTGTTGTTCGCAGCTTAGACGGGAATGAGTAAAATAGTGGCATATTATTTGCGCTTGAAAAAAATCGTAAATATATAAAAAAGTTTGCCAAATAGAAATGTAACGGATGAGATTGCAACAATCATCCATGAAAAAGTGGATGATGATTTTGCCGGTTTACCTGGGCGGAGGAGTTATTTGAAGGAAGATATTGCAGATCAGCTGCTTGAAACCAGTCTGATAACACAAGACCAGCTTGCGCTTGCCGTGAAGGAACAAGATAAGTCCGGTGGAAGTATTGGATATAATCTTGTAAAGACCGGCGCCCTGTCGGAAAAAATGTTGTCTGAATTTCTTTCACAGGTATATCAGGTGGAAGCGATTGATCTCGAAGATGTCGAGGCTGATGCACACTCCGTGGAATTAATTCCAGCCGAGGTCGCAACCAAGTTTCAGGTGGTCCCGGTCAAGCGTGAGGGTAGAGTTTTAACTGTCGCCATGTCCAATCCTGATAATATTTTCGCTATAGACGATATAAAATTTATTACGGGGCTTGAGGTTCACCCTGTAGTAGCAACCGAGAGTTCGATTAAAAAAGCTATTGACCGCTTCTATGATTCTGCTGATTCACTTGCTGAAGTGATGCGCGACATGGAAGAGGATTTTGAAATTGTTGAGGATGAAGAAGAGGATCTCGGGCTTGCTGAAGCTCAGAATGAGAATGCTCCTGTTGTTAAATTGGTTAATTCCCTGATTGCCGATGCTGTTAACAGAGACGCAAGTGATATCCATATCGAACCCTTCGAAAAAACACTAAGGGTTAGATTTAGAATCGACGGTGTACTTCACGAAATGATGTCTCCCCCTTACAAGATGAAGGGCGCTATTACATCCAGGCTGAAAATTATGGCTGAACTCGATATCGCGGAGAAAAGAATACCTCAGGATGGACGTATCAAGATTAGAATAGGTTCTAAAAAGATAGATCTTCGTGTGAGTACGCTCCCGACAATTTTCGGCGAAAAAGTTGTAATGAGGATTCTGGACAAGAGTAATCTGGAAGTCGATTTAACCAAACTTGGATTTCATCCGACAGCCTATGAGAAATTTATAAAGGAAGTAAAATCGCCCTATGGAATGGTTTTAGTAACCGGTCCGACGGGAAGTGGTAAAACAACGACACTTTATTCAGCGCTCAGCATGATAAATTTACCGGAACATAATATTATGACCGCCGAAGACCCAGTGGAATATAACCTGGAGGGAATAAATCAGGTAAATGTTCATGAAGAGATCGGGCTTACCTTCGCGGCGGCTCTAAAGGCCTTTCTTCGGCAGGATCCCAATATTGTGATGGTTGGTGAGATCAGGGATCTGGAAACCGGCTCAATAGCGGTAAAAGCCGCGCTTACAGGGCATCTTGTTCTTAGCACTCTGCATACAAACGACGCGCCAAGTACAATTAACAGAATGATGGATATGGGGATTGAGCCCTTTCTGGTAGCCAGTTCTACAAACTTGATTTTAGCTCAGCGGCTTGTTCGTCGTTTATGCAATGAATGCAAAAAGAAAACAGAAATTCATCCGGAAATGCTGAGAGAGCTCGGATTGGAAGAAGAAACCCCCTTTGAAATTTATGAGAAGACTGGATGTCCGAGGTGTAACGATACAGGTTATAAAGGTAGAGCCGGGTTATACGAAGTGATGTTGGTATCGAGCAATATACGGGAAATGATTTTAGACCGGTGTTCAACAGAGGAGATCAAGCAGCAGTCTATGAAAGAAGGTATGGTTACATTGAGGGGTGACGGTATTGATAAAATAAAACAGGGAATTACCTCCGTAGAAGAAGTTCTAAAGGAAACCAGCAAGGATTGACGGTTTTTGAAAGCAGGGATGACATGTTAAATCTCAGATCACTACTTCAGGAAATGATCGACAAGAAAGCGAGCGACTTGCATATTACAGCAGGGGCGGCGCCGGTTTTCAGGATTGACGGTGAGATAACACGATCTTCAGAGGATGTTGTAACTCCTGATATATCCAAGCAGATTGCCTACAGTGTTTTAACCGAAGACCAACAAAAAAGATATGAAAATGAAAAGGAGCTCGATTTTTCCTTCGGCATTCAGGGGCTCTCGCGTTTCAGAGCCAATGTATATCAACAGCGCGGAGTGACTAGTGTTGCTATAAGGAAGATACCCTTTGAAATACTTGATTTTAAAGCTCTCGGCCTTCCTCCCATAGTAAAGGACTTTTCCGAAAAAAGAAAGGGGCTTGTTCTTATTACAGGACCTACCGGAAGCGGGAAATCCACTACTCTGGCGAGTATAATAGACAAAATTAACTCTGAACGCTATGCGCATGTTATTACAATTGAAGATCCGATTGAATATATACATAAGCACAAGAAATGTATCGTTAATCAGAGAGAAGTAAAAGCTGATACGGAGACATTTGCGATGGCGCTTAAGCATGTTCTCCGGCAGGATCCGGATATAATACTTATAGGAGAGATGAGAGACCGGGAAACTATGCAGGCGGCGCTCACAATAGCTGAAACCGGGCATCTTGCTTTCGCGACCCTTCATACGAATTCCACTTTTGAGTCAATAAATAGAATAGTTGACAATTTCCCGGCGGCTCAGCAGTCCCAGATCAGGGCGCAGCTCGCGTTTGTTTTAGATGGTGTTGTTACCCAGCAGCTTGTTCCTCATGTGTCCGGAAGGGGAAGAGTGCTTGTGGCTGAAGTTATGGTTTGTACTCCCGCTATCAGCGCGATAATCAGGGATGATAAGATTCATCAAATATACGGGTTGATGCAGGCGGGGCAGAAACATGGAATGCAGACGATGAATCAGGCTCTTTACAGGGCTGTTACGGAGCGGAAGATAGCCAGAAATGAAGCTATGATGAGGAGCTCAGATACGATTGAACTGGAACAAATGTTTGGGGAAAAGCATGTAGGTCAAAGATACCAGTTGAAAAAGTAATCTATGCAAGGAGAGGTTTTAAATGGCTACTACATTCGTTTGGAAGGGAAGAACACCGGCTGGCGAGAATGTTTCTGGAGAGTATGAAGCTGATAATAAGGTAAAACTTATGAATCATCTTCGGAAGAAGAAGATTATCCTTACTCAGGTTCGTCAGAAGTCTAAAGATTTGAACATTAATTTAGGATTCAAAAAAAGGATCAGCATTAAAGATCTTGGGGTTTTTACGCGTCAGTTCGCTACAATGATTAACGCCGGCCTGCCCCTTGTCCAATGTCTGGATATTTTATCGAGTCAGTTGGAAAATGAGAATTTCAAAGAGATCACAATCGAAGTTATGGAAGATGTTGAAGGGGGGTCCACATTGTCTGAAGCCTTGGGTAAACACAAATGCTTCAGCGAGCTCTTTGTGAATATGATAGACGCGGGTGAATCCGGGGGAATCCTGGATATTATCCTTAACAGACTCGCGGTCTTTCTCGAGAAACAGGATACCCTGCGGCGTAAAATCAAAGGGGCTTTAACTTATCCGACAATAGTTATGGTTGTCGCCGGTGGAGCGACGATCTTTATGCTCATGTTTGTTATCCCGACTTTTGCAAAGATGTTTACTGATTTCGGCGGCACACTGCCTCTTCCAACCAGAATTGTGATGGGGTTGAGCGATTTTCTGAGGGCTAATTGGTATTTGCTTCTGGGAGTGGGAATTGGAGGATTCTTCGGTTTTAAGAAATATAACAGCACAGATAAAGGGAAACGCAGAATTGACCGTTTTTTGCTCAAACTTCCGATTCTTGGAAATGTAATAAGGAAAGGCGCTGTTGCTATGTTTACCAGGACTCTCGGAACTCTTACCGCCAGCGGGGTGCCAATTATTGACGGCCTCGAAATAACGGCAAAGACATCCGGAAACAAAGTAATAGAAGGTGCCATTATTGAGACGAGAGATAGCATTGTCAAGGGCGATACTATTGCCGCTCCCCTCAAGAGGAGTGGAGTTTTTCCTCCCATGGTTGTTCAAATGATCGGTGTAGGTGAACAGACAGGCGCCCTGGACGAAATGCTTGAAAAGATCGCGGACTTTTATGATGACGAAGTGGATTCAGCGGTTGACGCTCTCACCGCAGCTATAGAGCCGATTATGATTGTTGTAATGGGAGTTATTGTGGGAGGGATGTTAATTTCCATGTATTTACCGATGTTCAAATTGATTTCCGTTGTTTCCGGGTAAAAGTTTTAGTATGGAAGGAAATTATGAATCTCATGCCGCGTGCTAACCGGGATGACGAAAAGATAAGAAAACTTGCTTTTATTCGGCTGGTTGTGGCGACCCTTCTAGTGGGAGCTGCCATTATTGCTCTTCAGTTCCAGAGCAGGGAACTATCTGCTGTCGCTCTATACAGCCTTCTCGGTGTAATATATCTTGGGACGGGCTCCGCCTATCTTGCTTACAGGAACGGGGCTCCATTTGCTCATATGATAATTCTTCTTATAGGTATCGATCTTGCCGTCCTGACCCTTATTGTCCATTACAGCGGAGGCTCGGGTTCGATCTTTTCAATACTCTATATAGTTCCAATTTTTGTGGGCGGGTTGTATTTCCAGGTTTCAGGAGGGTTGATTACATCACTAATAGCGGCATCCGCGTATATTATCTACAGCCTTCTTGAAATCAGCGGTCAAGTCCGGTCTCCCGAAGGCGCGCTTATTTTCACACGTCAGAATCTTTTTGATTCATTACTTAGAGGATATATCCATTTGGGCGTTTTTGTTTCCTCCGGTTTGATCAGCGGATATTTTTCAAAAAGAGTTAAGAGGAGCGGAAAAGAACTAGCTGACAGGGAAAAGGAGATAAAGAGGATACAATTGAATAATGATTCCATTGTTAATAACATGAGCAGCGGACTTGTTGTAGTCGATCTGGACGGCCGTATTGTTTCAATTAATCCCTCAGCCCGGAAAATACTGGAAATAAAAAAGACCGGCAGCGTTGAAGGTAAATTGTTTGAAGAAATAGTTCCGGATATGAATTCTCTTCTCGACGAACTCTTGCTTGTTATGGAAACGGGGGTTCAGCGAAACAGGGATGAGATAAAACTTTCCAGAAGAGATGGAAGCGAACTGCCTATAGGAATAAATATTTCACTTCTTAGAGATGAAAATGATGAGAAAAAGGGTGCGATAGCTCTCTTCCAGGATTTGACCGAAGTCAACAGAATGAGGGAAAGGATACGGAATTCGGACC
>JAUXHZ010000033.1 GCA_030621255.1 Candidatus Latescibacterota bacterium | reverse complement strand
CTTCTGGCGGTGGCGAACAAAAACAATATTATCGTTTTCTTGCCCGCCAGAAACGATAGTAGATATAGGTTTGCTGCCGGGACACTCGAGAAATTGGATAAGAGAGGCTTCAAATCTTCGGGCTTCAGCGGCGTTGAGCATAGTGATGGCCCGGCTTCCAAACCTTCACGCCTTTTACTGGAAGTCTCCGATGAAGAGGAAGAAGCTGCAGCTATAGCGCGGTTAATATTGGAAAAGATTGGTAAAGAGAAGATCGCCTTCAGGGATATCGGGGTTGTTTATTCCTCGTATGAGAATTTTACTCCGCTCAAAGCTGTGTTTGATGAGGCGGAGATACCATATTTTATAAGTGATGAACCGGTTATGGAAAAAAATCAGGTTTTCCGCGCCGCCGATCTTCTCCTCGACATCCTCTCCGGCCGGGTTAAAAGAAAGAAACTTGTTGAATTTCTGGGCTCAGCTCCCCTTGAAGTGACCCGTCTGTACGAATTTAAATCTGATCCCTTTTTGCTTTGGATCAGAAAGAGTGCCGAGGCCGGACTTATCGGAGAAGGGAGCTGGATTAAAGAGAACAAGGATTTAATTGATTTGCTTTCCAAAAGAGAAGAATCTCCGGAAATGAATGAGGCGATCCTGTCGGCAAATATTATCGGGGATGTTCTGAAGCGCGTATGGGATGCGAGGAAAGCCTTTGAGGAGAAACTTACCTGGGAGGAGATGTCCTCCCGCTTGTCAAATCTCCTTAAAGGTATTTTTAAAATTGGGTCAGGAGTCGAGGATCTTTGTCTTGCTGTTGAAAATCTTTCAGGATTTGATTCTGTTTCTCCCCCTGTATCATTCTTCCTCTTTAAGAGAATTGTTAAAGCTCTTCTTTGCGGCTCGAGCCGGAAGAGAGGTAAATTTTTAAGTGAAGGTGTTAATCTTCTGACTCTGGATCAGGCGAGAGGGCTGTCTTTCAAGATACTTTTTCTGGCTGGATTGACCGATGAGAACATCCCCGGGGGAATCAGGCAGGATCCCTTCTTAAAAGATTCTGAAAGAGTGAAGCTGAACGGGATTGCCGCGGGACGAATTTTTCTGCAGAAAAAAATGGAAAGACTCGCTGAACTGGAACTTGTTTTTACACTGGCAACACGGTCCGCCACGCGCGAATTGATTTGCACTATACCCTTGTTTGAGGCTTCTTCGGGTAAAAAACGGGTAAAATCATTCTTCCTGGAATCCTTTGAAGGCAGCGCCGCGGATGGTCCGGAAGAGAACAAGATTCAGAAGAAGAGATTTCCCAGGAAGAGAGCGCCGAAGCGGATTGAGGAACTTTTGAGCCTTGATGAGTTTGACTATTCCCAGGCGCTTTCGTTTCGTGAATCCTCAGGCGGGCAGCTTCCATCCAGAGTCTTTTTCGCCAAATCTATAGAAATGCTTAAGAATAGACGCAACAGGAATTGTTTTACTCCGTGGGATGGTGTCTTTGAATCGGACTGTGCCCGTGAGAGGATTCGTTCAATGCTGGAAAAAAAAGATTATTCATTTTCAGCGACAGCGATGGAGCGGTACGCGAGATGCCCTTTTTCCTTTTTTATGAATTATTTTCTGGGGGTTGAATCGCTGGAGGAGCCGGACAGGATAATCAGCATTAATCCAATGCAGAGAGGTTCGATAGTTCACGATCTTCTGGAGCGCCTTTACAGGAATTTGAATAAAGAACGCCTATTGCCTCTTAAGCAGGATAAATGGCAGCAGATATTGAGTATTTTTAAGACAACTGCCGGCAAGGTCTTCGTGGAATATTCGAATGAACAGCCTGTCGGGTTTGAATTGCTATGGGAAATGGAAAAACAGGAGATAGAACATTCCGTAAGGCTCTTTCTCGAAAAGGAACTGGAGGAAAAAGAGGATTACACTCCAGTTGTATTTGAAGAATCATTTGGTTTCAGCGGAGATAATATCGAAGTTAGCCTTCCCGGGGAAAAGAAGAAGATTAGATTCAGAGGCAGGATCGATAGAATAGATTTTAAGGGAGATGAAGGCTTTAGAGTAATAGATTATAAGACCGGAAAATTGAAGGGGAAAGATAATGATCTAAATGGCGGCAATTATCTTCAGTTGCCGGTTTACCTTCTGGGGGCTTCCCGTATTTCCGGCCGGCCTTTAAGATCAGGCGTTGCCGAGTATAGAAGGGTGCATGCTAAAGAGGGGGGGAAGAGTTTCGTACGGTTCAGCGGCGAGGAATTAGAGAACATAAGGACTGAGTTTAATAAAATAGTAGGGATCATTATAAACGGGATAGAGGCTGGACTTTTTCCCGCTGTTCCTTCGCGGGATAACTGCAGATTTTGTCCGGTTGTTTCTGTGTGTCCGACCGGCAAGGCGGCCATATTTGAGAAGAAGGCGGCTTATGACGATCGGTGCCGGGATTATTTAGAGATGAAAGGTTTTTTCAAGGTAGGAAAGAATGAGTGATAAAGAACAACCCCTCGTTGATAAAGCTCAAAGGGAAAAAGCGGAGGAATTGATAGATGAGTCCCTCTGTCTTGAAGCTGGAGCTGGAACGGGAAAGACAACTTTGCTTGTTAATCGTTATCTTTCGATTTTAGAAAAGGGGAAGGCAAAGTGTACAGAGGTGGTTGCTATCACCTTTACCGAAAAAGCAGCCGCGGAGATGAAAACAAGGTTGAGAAGGGAGATGTCAGCGCTCGCTCGATCAGGTGCTGATGGAAATTCTGAGATGAGAAGTGCCCTTATTGATCTGGAAAGGGCTCCTATATCTACAATTCATTCCTTTGCCTCTTCACTGCTGAGAGATTTTCCTGTGGAAGCGGGGATAGATCCCGGTTTTTCAATGCTTACCGAGCCTGATGATTCCTTGTTTCTGGAGGAATGCTGGCATGATTTTCTTTCCGGAACATCACACCCGCATGACTATTTTTTACGGCGTTTCCTTGGTGCCGGAGGAGGAATTACAAAATTAAAAGAACTTGCGTTTGCTTTTTACTATAACCGTTCCCAGCGGTATGTGACGGGGATTTTGGACAAAGGTGACCCGGAAACCGCCGGGTTGAAAAGAGATACCCGCAAGCCCCGGAAGAAACTGATAGATATTAAGCCATTTTATGAAGCTCTAAACAAACACGCAGAATTACTTGAACGGTCCATTCGGGAGTATTGTACAAGCCGGGAAGATAAAGGGTATAAAGAGATTGACAGGTTTCTCAAACAATTTGTTAAGGCAGGCAGACTGGAGGGAGAGCAACTCGAAGATTTCCTTCTGGGGATCGATATGCCAAAGCCAAAAGGGGCAAAATCGAACTGGAATCCACCGGATAAATGCACGGAACAAAAAAATAGTGTAAAAGAAATGGCGAATCTTCAGGAAGAATACAGACAGCTTCTTATCGATCGAATTTCGAAAGGCTTTACCTCATGGTTTGAGGAATTTCTTGAATATGTGGAGAAACAAAAGAGGGTGGAAAGCATACTTGACTTTGATGATCTTTTGATCGAAGCAAGAAAACTCCTGGAGAATACGGAAGTCCTTGAGCTTCTTCAGGAACGTTATCACTATATTCTTGTTGATGAGTTTCAGGATACCGATTCTCTGCAGGCTGAGATTGTTTTTTTGCTTGGGGGGATTGGGAAGAATGGTGAGTTGGGCCGGCGCTCCGGACGGCCGAGTCTGTTTGTTGTGGGTGATCCGAAACAGAGTATTTACAGATTCAGAAAGGCCGACATTGAAGTTTATGAAAGAGTAAAAGAGTGTTTTCTTGAAGAGGATTCACATCTGAAGATAACTCAGAATTTCAGATCGGGAAGTGGAATAATAAATTGGATAAACGCATCTTTCTCTAATTTAATAAAGAAACCGGAAGAGGGCAGGTATCAACCGGCCTATGAAGCTATTCACGCTCATCGCCGCGACAGGGATACTTCCGTAGTACTACTCGATCTTGAATATGACGACGAAGGGATGAAGGCCGCCGAATTGCGCGCTCTGGAGGGGAAAGGGGTGGCCCGGCTGATCAAATGGCTCATCGGAGAAGAACGCCTCGTCAGAGATGTTGATACAAAGGAGTTCCGGCAGGTGCGGTACAGTGATATCGCTTTGATCTATAGAGGGAGTACAGGTCTGGAAAACTATGAGGATCCGCTTCGCTCCGGGGAGATTCCATATATTGTCGAAGGGGGCGGGCTTTATTTCACACGGCAGGAAATCCGCGATCTTTCGGCGGCTATATGGGCGATAGAAGACCCCTGGGATTCGGTTGCTCTTGTTTCAACCCTTCGATCATCTCTTTTCGGATTCAGTGATGAAGAAATATATCTATTTAAGGAAAATGGGGGAAAACTGGATTATCTTTCAGCCAAAATTCCGGAAGGGGCGGAATTTGAAGATTTGAAGGAGGCTTTCGAGCTTCTGGCCGATTTGCACGAAAACCGGAATCAAAGGGGGGCGGCGGAGACTGTAAACGAACTTATGCGGCGTACAAATTTCAGAGAGGTTTCTCTCTTCAGGCCTCATGGCGATCAGAGGGTCGCAAATATTAACAAGGCGCTGCAGAGGGCGCGTAACTTTGATAAGGCGCTTCATTCATTCAGGTATTTTGCCAAATGGTTGAGAGACCAGGGATTGTCCGGAGCCAAAGAGGGAGAATCTTCTCTTGTTGAGGAAGATGAAAACGCGGTCAGGCTGATAAGTGTTCATAAATCGAAGGGGCTGCAGTTCCCGGTGGTAATAATGATAAATTTGCTTCAAAAGATTCGTTACACGAATAATATTTTTATTGACGGCTGCGGAAAGATGAATTTCAAGTTAAAGGATAATTGGGAAACAAGTGAATTCGCGGAGCGATTTGAGCTGGATAAGTTAAAGGAAAACGCTGAGAATTTGAGGCTTCTCTATGTTGCGGCTACAAGGAGCGGCGACCTTCTTGTAATTCCTAAAGTACCGAAGAAACAGAGCTATTTTGAGCTCCTTGAAAACACTCTTCCTCTTGAACCGGCTGAGGAATCAACGGGATCGATCAGCATGGAAACCCCGGAATCTGTCCCCGCTTCCACGGAAAACTCTCTCAATAGTGAAACCGAAACAGATGGTTCTCCCGCGAAGGATTTTGTTTCGCGCCTATATGTTTCACAACTTCCTCCTCTTAGCGAAGTCGCAAAACCCTTTGCGCGGATACCGGAAATAAGCGACAGATTAAGAAATAGGGGAGAGCGGAAAAGGGAAGAGTGGCTTGGTGAGAGAAGGGAACTTATCAGGAAAGCCGCCTCCGCCCCATTAATAATTTCTCCATCATCTGTGAAAGAAGGATTGCCTCTGACAGGAGGAGACTACTCTGAATCGGATATGGAGCGCGAAAACGGCAAAGGTATTTCCGGCAGGGCCGCCGGATTCGGGCTTGCTTTTCACCGTTTGATGGAGCTTGTTGACTTTAACGCGCCAAACGATATTGAAAAACCGGCTGAAGCGGTTTTGATTGACTATGGCCTATCCGATATGAAAAATGAACTTGTCTCTCTTGCGGCAAAGGCTGTTTCCTCAGGCCTTATTAAGAGGGTTTCGAAATCAGAGGTAGTTTTCCGTGAAGTGCCCTTCTCGGTTCCCGTTCACGGGAAATCCCAAGGCGTGAATCCCGGGGACCTGTACTATATTAATGGAAGAATTGACCTGCTCTTTAATTCCGGCGGGAAGTGGACAGCCGTTGATTATAAGACTGATGACGTTGAAAATGTTAAAGAAAGATTACAGCTTTACCGCGGCCAGGGCGCTGTATACGCTCTAGTACTGAAAAGGTTCGGAATTGAGTTAACAGGTGGAGTCGTATTCTACTTTGTTCGTCCGGATGAGGAAATCACTCTGAAGATTTCAGATATCAGAAAGGATGATCTAAAGGGGTTTTCCTTCGATTCTGATATTTTAGCAAAGTAATAAATTGCTGGTAGTTTGTCTCTTATTTCCGGTCAATCCACCCCGGCCCGCGGGGTATCTTGACAGAAATTCGAAATGCCTGTATCTTGTGTTGAGTTTCGGAAGAATTATTTTTAAGATCTTAATGAATGGATAGTATGGATCTTCGTTTAAATACAAAAGTACTCCGAAAAGGAATGAATTTGTTTATCCTGCTCTTTGTAGCGGGATCTGTGTTTTCGATAGCGGTAACACAGACCGCTCTTACTCTGGCCATATTGCTCTGGATTATGATAATGATCCGGGAGAGGAGATTACTTCTCAGCCGAGGCCCGTTTGATTACTATTTTCTTGCTTTTGCCGTAATCGGTTTTGTCTCCCTTCTTTTTTGTCCGGACAAGGGCTCTGTAGTTAATTATTTTAAACGTATTCTTTTGATTACAATCGTTTATTTGTTTGCCGGCAATATCCGTGAAAAGAGATCGGTCAAAATCATTCTTGTGGCCCTGTCCGGGGTTATGATTATTTTCGCCGTCATAGGTATATGGAAATACATGGCTGGAGTAGGCGGACTTTCCGGCAGGTTGAAGCTTTTTCATCATTATATGACTTCGGGCGGTATTCTGATGATTGTGGCTTTGATAACATTTGCTTTTGCTGTTGTCAGAGCTCCCTGCAGGGTTCGTATCGTTGCTTCGATAGGGGTCGCGGTAGTGCTTTTGCCTCTAGTTTTTACATTTACCAGAAGCGCGTGGCTCGGACTTCTTGCCGGCATGATATTTATGTGCGCTCTCCAGAGCAGAAAGGTTATGATAGGTATAGGTGTTCTTGTGGCGGCCTTCATATTTTTAGCCCCCTCATCTATGAAAAACCGCGCGGTCAGCGCTTTCGACCCATCTCATCCAAGAAATGTTGAACGTGTCTATATGTGGAAGGCCGGCGCTGAAATGATTAGAGATAACCCGGTAACGGGAGTCGGTGATATTGACCTGGCGAAGCTTTACGATGAATACAGGCCCCCCGAATCACAGGAAATCCGGAGCCATATGCATAATAATTTTATTATGTTCGGTGTAATATGGGGAGTGCCCGGTTTGCTCCTTTTTCTGGTTTTGTTCGGAAAGATTCTGGTGTCGGAAGTTCGTGTTTTTCTGTCTGTTCCACAGGAAGAGTGGCTGCTCAGAGGAACGGCGCTCGGTGCGCTCGGCACCTTCGCGGGATTCCATGTAGCCGGCCTCTTTGAGTGGAATTTCGGTGACGCGGAGATCGTCATGTTGTTCTGGATGACAGTGGGGCTTTCGCTGGCTGTCGGCAGAATTATCGCGCGTGTCCATGAAGAAACAAGATAGGTCGTGTAATCCCTACTCTGTTATTGGATTTTGTTTGGTTGACCGCAAAAAGCTTGCCGTTTGGGGTGTTACCTATTACAATCAAGTATTAATCCGAAGGACCGTTCCGCTTAGCGCAGGTGTTAATATAAGTGAGTACAGGGAAACGAATTATAAAAAACAGCGCGGCGTTATTTTTCAGTCATATTATTACAAAAATAATTAACCTTGCTATCCTTCTAATAATAACCCGGTTGCTGGGGAAGGGTGGTTTTGGTGTTTACAGTTTTTCTCAGACTTTTGTTATAATGTTTATGGCTTTGGCGAGTCTGGGTGTAAATGCCCTTTTGACTCGGGATGTCGCCCGCGATAAACAGCGTATCAATACCTTTTTAGGGAATTCTATTCCGCTGATAACCGTATTTACAGGAATTTCAATTATTCTAATTAACTTAACGGCGAGTTTATCCGGTTGGAAAGGGATCGAGCTGTCAGCGATTAGAATTTTTAGTGTTTATCTCATTTTCGATGTTTACAGCCGTCATTTTATTTCCGTTTTTCGCGCATTTGAAAAAATGCAATTTGAAGCTTATGTCAATATTATTGAAAAAAGTGCTATGCTGATCGCAGCGATTATTGCCCAAAAGTTGAGCTTAAATCTATTGGCAATAATTTGGATGTTTACTTGTATTCAAGCAGGTAAAGCTGTAGTTGCTTTTATTTTTATGCGGCGGTTTTTTCAGAAAATCGAATGGCAGTTCTTTAGCGCGGAAACAAAAGAAATAATCAAACAAGCTTTACCCTTTGCGTTGTTGGTTGTTTTTGGTGTTATCTCCGGGCGTATTGACGTCGTTATGCTAAAAATATTTCATTCTGATGAAATGGTGGGCTTGTATAGCGCGGCGCACAAATTAATTGAAAGTATACTTTTCATTCCGGAAAATATTGTTTCAGCGTTGTTTCCGGCTTTTGCGGTCATGTTTGTAAAAAACATTTCTGACTATCGAAAGATTTTCACACGTGCTTTTCTGGTTCTTACAATTTTGGCTGTTCCATTATCGATCGGAATATTTATACTGGCTCCGGAAATAATAGACCTGTTTTTCGCCGCTGAATATGCTAAAGCCGTGAATGCGTTGCGATGGTTGGGGCTTGCGTTGTTTTTTATATTCATCAAATACATTTTTGCCGCATCTTTGAACGCGATTGGCGCGCAGAAAAAGTTTGCGGTTATAATGGGTTTTTCAATGA
>JAUXHZ010000208.1 GCA_030621255.1 Candidatus Latescibacterota bacterium | reverse complement strand
AAAGCCAGTCTAATTTTGCCCTTTGCAAGTGTCAAGTAAATAAATCGGGGGATTTGATTTAAACCTTAAAACTTATTTAAGTTTTTTTCGAATCAGACATTTTATGATAGGGGGTTGTGAGGGGTTACAAGAATCAACTTTTAACTTCCATCCTTTCCTGCTATCTTTTTAGGCAGATAATTCGAATTTTCGGAAACATTTATTATTGTTCTTTCGTAATGTAAAGGTGAAGCATTGAAAGATGAAGATGCAAAACTAATTAGGTGTTGTCTGGAAGGGGATGAGAAGAGTTTTGAAAAACTCCTTAATAAATATAAAGGCCCTGTTTTCAGCATCTGCTTGCGAATGGTCAGAAACCGTGATGACGCGGAAGATCTGGCGCAGGATCTCTTTATCAGGGTTTTTAATATGCTCGATAGATACAATCCGGCGTTTCCTTTCTCAAGCTGGATCTATAGAATTACATCGAATCTTTGCATCGATTTTTTGCGCAAGAAAAAGAGAAAGAGGCTTCTTTCCATCGATTGCCCCATTGACGGCAAGGATGGTGAAATGCCCCGTCAATTCGCGTCAAACCGGATTGGCCCTGACAGAGAAATGGAGCTTGCGGAGAAGATGAAAATACTTGAAGAATCAATAGGAACACTTCCGGAACCTTACAGGATAATAGTTATTCTGAGGCATCAGCAGCATATGTCATATGAGGAAATTTCAGATATGCTTGCTATTCCGCTTGGTACTGTTAAGGCGAGGATACATAGAGCAAGGAAAATAATCGTAGATTTTTTCAGAAGCCGTGGGGTTAAAAACTGAAAGGAAGAGGGTTATGATTCGAAATAGATTGAACAACTTAATAATTTCCGCACTTCTTTTTCCGGTTCTTTTAATAGCTTTGAGCAGTGCAGCGTTTTCTTCCTTCCGGTATGAGAGAATCGAAAAAAAGGTTATCCCTCTTAATGGAGCGGAGGAGTTGAAGGTCTTCGCCAGCAGGAGCGATATCAATATTTCAACCGATCCCGAAATAAATGAAATAGTTTTAAAAATCAAAAGGAAAATCAAAGCCGAGGATGAAGAAACAGCTAAAAAACTTGCGGCTATGATGGATGTTGAAGTTATCAGGGAGAACGGGCTGATTAAGTTGGAGACAAAGTATCCGGACAAAAAGCGGATCAGCGGAAATATCTTTTCCCTCCTTTTTGGATTTGGGCCTAATGTTAGAATGGACATTGAAATCCGTGTGCCTGAATCTCTCGGGATTTCCGTTGTGACTGCATCCGGGGATATTGAATTGTCGGGCATTCTTATGAATACACAGATATCCACAGCGAGCGGAGATGTAAGTATTGATAATATTAGAGGTAAATTAACGATAAATGTAGCGAGCGGAGATATTGAAGCTGAAAATATCCGTGATCTTGTCATAAGTTCAGCGAGTGGTGATATTTCAGTAAGTAAGGTTCAGGGCAATGCCGTGATAACGGTTGCTTCCGGCGATGTGGATTTGAATCGAATTTCAGGAGATATAGTTATTTCAACGAGTTCAGGCGATATTTGCGCTAAGGATATAGGCGGTGACGCGAATGTTACAGGAACAAGCGGATCAGTTGACCTTCTCGGTGTTTCAGGATCTGTAAAGGCCTTTTGCGCCAGCGGGGACATTTTTATAAAGGCGACTCCTTCAGGGGATAAGAATGATTACAATCTCGGCGCTTCGAGTGGTTATGTAAAGCTGAGGTTTGAGAATATTCTCGAGGGCGGGTTTATTCTTAGGGCGAATACTACGAGTGGGGATATTAAGCTTGATTTACCTATCAATATTTCAGATGTGTCGAGGAACAAAATCTCCGGTGTTGTACGCGACGGGAATTCGAAGGTGATTATTGAGACATCAAGCGGCGATATTTCAATAGAGGAGTAATTCGAAATGGATTGCCATCTTTTCACACTATTGATACAAAAATATTATGACGGTGAGCTTGAGCGGGCCGTCGAAGCGGAATTTGAAACTCACCTCGCTGAATGTAAAGAATGCCGCGCGATTGGGGATAGTTATTACGAGGCCTTCTCAGCTTTGGAAGGTATGGGGGTTTATCAACCCCTGCCGGAATTTAATGATCGGGTAATGGCTCATGTAAATGTCCGGAAATATAGAAAAAGCCTTTTTGCGGAAATCCTCGGCACCCTTTACCGCCGTTGGAATCTTCTGCCGGGATTTATTAGGATCGGCGGGGCTGTAACCGGGGTTTTTGCCATGTTTATGTACATTTTCAGGCCTGTTTTTCTTTATCTGCTGTCCAAAGGGGGAAGCCTTTTAACTTTTGTCGCTTCAGCGGCAGCTTTTCTTAAGGAATCCCGGGCCGGCCTTGATATTATTGTGAATTATTTTAAATCTGACCCTGAATTTATTCTGGCGGCGACGATACTTTTTCAGAAATTAAAGGGGATGACTGTTGAAATCCCTATAGGTTATTTTGTGTCCGCTTTTGTGTTAATTTGTCTAGTTGTGTTAATGGTTGCCGGAGTGTCACGTTCCTCCTGGCGGAAAGGGGATTCCCATGTCGGCTTTATTTAACGTTTGGATGGTAAAGGTTGTTTTTGCATTTATTTCAGCGGTTTTTTTAAACCCTAATGTGAGTCAAATAAAAGAGGTTAGTCAGCATCTTTCCATCGTTACAATAAGCAGGGAATCCAGCTCGGATTCGCTTGACACAGATAAAGAAAAGGAAGATTTGAAAGAATCTGTGAAAATTACTATTTCCGATGATGGAATAAAGTTTCGCGCCGGAGGGAAAGACCAGTTTATTCTGGACATCGATTCAAAAAATACCATTAGAAAGATGGTGGAAGAGGGAATCAAATCAATTCCTGAATCTCTTTCTATTAATTTTAAATATAGTGATGAAAAAATATATAAACATGTGATAAATGATACACGCGTAAAGATAGGCGAATCAATTCATATAAAGGACTATGAACTTGTTCAGGGCGATGTTGTTTCTGTTATGGGAGGTGTTACCGTAGATGGTAAGGTGAGCGGGGATGTTGTTAGCGTTTTTGGCAACATTGAACTTGGCCCTGCATCTGTCGTAAATGGAGATGTTGTTTGTGTCCTGGGTACTTTATCAAAGGATGAAGGGGCCAGAATCAGGGGGGAAACTGTCACTGTCGGGTCAGATAAATTCAAATTCCCCGCTATTACCTTCATGCCGTTCGGCGGGGGTATTTTAAGATTTGCCATAAAGATCATCAAATTCATTGTGTTAATGCTGCTTTTATTACTGGTTCTCTATTTCATTCCGGAAAGAATTAAGGGGAGCAGTTCTTATGTGACAGGTTCCTTTCTTAAATCTCTGGGGATTGGTGTCCTAATAGTAATTTTCGGTTCAATGGCAATTGTTATCGTGAAGTCGGAGGCCA
>JAUXHZ010000316.1 GCA_030621255.1 Candidatus Latescibacterota bacterium | reverse complement strand
ATAATTTGAGCTCCGGGCGAAAGAGTTTCAAGCGACTTTTTTATCAACATTTCTACTGCCCCCAGCCTCCCCCCGGAAGTGCCGCTTGCTATCGCTTCATTAGTACTTTTCCCTGGTATTGCTCCCGGGCCGTATAATGTTTTTAGATCCGGAAGAACCGCGGTTTCCCTATGAAGTGAATTTAGAATTATTTCAGGGCCGGGAAATATTGTTCCCCCTTCATACCCATTCAGATTTAGCACATCAACAGTAACAGCCGTGCCGATATCAACAATTACAGCTTCTTTAATACCGATTTCTACAGCTCCGCAGGCCGCGCACAATCTATCCGCCCCAACCTTCCCGGGATGAGGCAGTAAAATTGGAAAGGGGAATTTAACGCCGGAGTCTATAGATAAAACCCTTTCATACCGTTCATCTTTAATTTGATCCAGAAATAGGGCTGTCCATTCAGGGACAACGCTGCAAAGGGCAATCCCACCGGGAGAAGATTCCTTTAGTACTTCCGAGACAGATTCAGCCCCGGTATCAAATTTGCATTTCCACCTCTTCCCAATCTTCCCACTCTCAAAAAGAGCAAATTTCAAACCGCTGTTTCCTATATCGAGAGTCAAAACAGAATTCATTCGTGCTTCCTTCGCAAACTAAGATCGCCGGAACTAAAAACAGTAACCTCTCCCCCGCTGCGCAGCAAAAGGTAGCTATCTTCCGTGATTCCGACAAGTTTCCCCGCTTTACGCATTTCTCCATTTGAAATAATCACATCAGTGTTAATATATAAAAGCCTTTCCTCCGCGTCTTCTTTGAAGGCCCGAAAGCCTTCCCTTTCCCAGCGGATATAATTCCTCTCAAAGGTTTCGAGTATTCTGCACAGGATAACGCCTCTATCAAACTGATTTCCCTTTGCTATTCTTAAGGAAGACGCTATCGGCAAAAGATCATCCGGAAAATCCTCCTTATCCTGATTTATATTTAACCCCGCTCCGACAACAACATATTCATTCTTTCCTTCAGCAAGTATACCTCCGATTTTTCTGCCTTTGTAATAAATATCGTTCGGCCATTTCATCATTGTCCCATCGCAGAAATCATCCAGAGTTTCAATAATTGAATATGCCAGGAGCGACGTCAGCCCCGTCGGCAATTTATTCGGGTTGAGAATTATTGAAAAGAGAAGGCTTCCCGCTGAACTGGAAAACCATTTCCTTTCTATTCTACCCCTCCCCTTCATCTGCTCCACAACGGTAACAACCGTCCCTTCCGGAAAACCGGATTCCGCCAGCTGTGTACAGATTGTATTTGTTGAGTCAACAGAATCAAATAAAAGAATAATATTCCCGAGTCTTTCAGTTCTAAGATCTCTTTTTAATCTTGCCGGATGAAGTTCATTTAAAATCAAAAAAAATGCAACTCCTTTTATATACTAAACTTCCATTCCCCGTATAATCAGGCTGAGATCGAGGGGCGGGGCCGCGGATGTTATGGAACCTACCGATATATAATCAACTCCACCTATCAGATAATCATTTATATTTTCGAGCGTAATTCCCCCGGAGACCTCTATTTCAGGCTTTTCTTCCCCGCATTTTTCCATTTCCTTCATCGCTTTTTGAATCATAACGGGTGTAAAATTATCAAGCATTATCCGGGCTGGCGGAGTCTTAAGCAAAAGAACCAACTCATCCATTGAACTAACCTCAATTTCCGCTTTCCTCAGCCATTTATCCCCCAATAATTCCAGTACATTCGCCATCCCTCCAGCCATTGAAATATGGTTTTCCTTAACAAGGATCAACTCCCCCAGATTGGCTCTGTGGTTTTCTCCCTGACCATCCAGAACAGCTTTCTTCTCAAGAAACCTCAGTCCCGGTGTTGTTTTTCTCGTATCCAGTATAGTGATACCGCTGCCCTTCACCTTTTCCGCGAAAGAGGCCGTCAAAGTTGCCACACCGGAAAGATGCCCGAGAAAATTAAGCGCTATTCTCTCAGCACTCAGGATTGAAGAAACTCTTCCCTCGACAACCGCCGCGATATCGCCCTGCCTCACATACTCCCCATCTCCCACTTCGGCACTATAAGTGACGGAACCATCCATAAACAAGAAAACTTCCTTCGCGCATTCCTGCCCGGATATTACACCTTTCCCCTTAGCAATTATTTTTGCTGAACCTTTAATATTCCGGT
>JAUXHZ010000163.1 GCA_030621255.1 Candidatus Latescibacterota bacterium | reverse complement strand
CCCGAGCCTGCCTGCTCTCTTCTTTTTTCCCTGTTTTCCTTCTCTTCAGAAAGAATATCTTTTGCTGTTTCTTTCTCTTTCTTTTCCGATTCTTTTTCTATTTCTCTCTTCTGCTGCTCCTGTTGCTCATTATTATCTTCTTTCTGTTTGTTTCCCTTTTCCTGTTGTTTTTCCTGTTGTTTGCCCTGCTGTTTGTCCTCATTCTCGGTTAATGAAGCTATCGCTTTCTTTAGCTGCCCGGATGACTCTTTCTGACCATCTGCGGCATTTTCCGGTTCAAGCGCCGAGAGTTTTTCAGCAGCATCGCCTTGGCCGCTAAGTGATGAGTCAATATGAGCCTGTGCCTGCTGAACGGGAGGAGGTATCTTTTTTTCAAACATTTCCTTTAGCTTGTCCTTAACATCAGTTGTACCCTTTCTGATTTCCTCCTGTCTCTTTTCAAGTTTGCCGGTACCATCCTTCCAGTCAGAGGAGCCATTTGATTTTTCAACTGATAGCTCCCTTCCTTTTTGCAGGGCCTTATCCTGACGACCGGCAAGTGAAACAAGAGAATCAACAATCTCCCTCATCTTTTCCTGCTGCTGCTCCATCTTTTCTTTCTGCTGTTTGATACGATCAAGGATATCCTTTATTACAAGCCTGGCCACTTCCATATTCAGGGCGGCATCAGCTAAAGTGCTGTCCCTCTCAAGCGCCGTACCATACAAACCAACACTTTCCTGGTAGTGTTCAAGAGCCTTTTCTAAATCACTCTCAACCTGCCTCTGCCCCTCCCTGAAGGCGCAATTTCCCATATTGTACCATGCCCTCGATTCAAGAGCGAGCTCTCTCGTCTTGATCGCCGCCTTTTTAAAGTATTCCGCGGCTCCCTTAAAATCACCCTTTTTGTAGAACGCGTCACCGGTGTTGAAAAAGATAACGGACGATTCAGGTTTTTTAACGGAAGCCTTTTCATAATATTCGACCGCACCTTTATAATCACCATTCCTGAAACTTTCGTTCCCCTTTGAGACAAGCTTGCCTGGTGTACCGGCGAACAGGGCTGAAGATAGTGCCGAGAAGACCAGGATCAGCGTCGCGGCGGCTGACACTATTGATAGTTTATAAATCTTCATTTTTTACTCTCTTACGTTCTGTCACAAAGATCTCGAATACCAGCAAGGCAAACGCTATCGCGAGAAATATCTGAAATTTTTCTTCATACAATCTTATCGTTTTGGATTCCATCTTACGCTTTTCCTCACCGGCGATCAACTTCCTGTACACCTCACCAAGGTCAATATTCCCGGTCGCAACATTCAGGTATTTGCCGCCGTCGGTTGCATTCGCCATCTTCCTTAAGGTTTTAGCGTCAAGCTTGCTCCAAACCTCCCTGCCATTATATTTAAGGAAGGTCTTTCTCCCGCTTTCATCTGTTATCGGGATTCTTTTACCCTGATCCTCATCACCAAGACCTATCGCTATAATGCGGACACCGCGCTGATAGGCCTCCTCAGCCGCCTGAACCGGGAATGAATCATGGTCCTCACCATCCGTAATCAAAAGAATATCCTTATATTTTTTTTCCTGATCACCAAATCCATCCTCAAGAGCCTTCCTTACAGCATCGCCGATCAGACTTCCCCCACGGGAAATGCTATTCACACTGACCCTTTCAAGCATTAGCCTGAAAAAACCGTAATCGAGCGTCAACGGACATTTAAGAACAGATGATCCGGCAAAGACAACAAGTGCTACGCGGTCTCCCTTAAGAGACTTAATCATATCCTGAATGGCAAACTTGGCGCGCTCCAATCTGTTTGGGGCAAGATCCTCCGCCAGCATACTCTTTGAAACATCGAGAACAAACACAATATCTCTGCCCCTTCTTTCAATTGTCTGCGGTTTGGGATTCCAGGCGGGCCGTGAAAGAGAAAAGACAATAAATATTACGCTCAAGATTATAAGCAGTAATTTCCAGATCCTTTTTCCCGGATTAATTGTCATGGGAATCCTGTTCAGAAGACCAGCCTCGATAAACAACCGCATTGCCCGTTTTCGTCTGTATCGCGCCCATAGATAAAACAGAACGGGAACAAGCGCCAGCCACAGAAAAGAAAGCATCTTAACATTACCAATATGCATAAGCTATCAGGGTATCCTCCTGAAGATCGTGCCGGCCAGCGCTCTTTCAAGAAGAATCAGGAGCAATGCCGCCAGCGCGAAGGGCACAAATAATTCTCTGTAATCCACATAACGGATAGATTCTATTTCACTCTTTTCCAATCTGTCTATTTCTTCATAAATCATTCTTAAAGATTCTTCATCTTTAGCCTGTCTGGACAAACCTCCCGTTTTATCCGCTATCTGTTTAAGAGTTCCCATATCGACCTGATTACCCTGCGGAACCTTGAAGCTCCCGAGAAGCGTTCTGATTGTATTTACACCTTCACCGCCAACGCCAATAGCGTATATCTTTATTCCCCATTTCGCGGCAAGTTCGGCTGCTTCAAGAGGAGTTCTCTTTCCAAAATTATTCTGTCCATCGGTAAGCAAAATAATAACCTTGCTCTTTATATCATATTCTCTCTCTCCGGAATCGCCCTCCGAGGTCATATTTTCCTCCGCTGTTTTCAGCCGCGCCGCGGCAAGTGCTATAGCATCACCTATAGCAGTCCCATCCTCATTTCTTGTTTTAACAATATTCACGCTATCAAGGAATCTTAAGAGAGCCCCATGCCCAAGGGTAAGAGGTGCCATTGTATCAGCGTACCTTGCAAACGCCACCATTCCCACAAGATCATTTGCCCTTCCTTCAAGTTTCTTCCCGTTGCCCATCAGAAATTCCCGAAATACACTCTTTACAACTTCCAGTCTGTTCATCCTACGGCCTCTGTATTCCATTTCCGCGCCCATACTCCCCGAACGGTCTATAACCATCGCCATCGCAACCCCTTTTGTAACATCCTTAATCTTTTCCCTCCCCATCTGAGGCCGGGCAAGAGCGATTACCAACAAAATCAGCGCCGCGATCCGGAAAATAAACGGAATAACAGAAAGCCTCTGCCGCAGGGATATACCTGCTTTTCGAATATTTACAAGGGAAGAAAAACCTATGCTGCCGGTACTTCGAAACCGTATTTTAACAAAGAGATAGACCGGAATTATCAGTAGAAGAAGAAAAACCCATGGAGAAAGAAATCTCATATCGGCGCCGGCAGCCTGCCTAAGCGGCTTCCCGTTTCACCTCCTTCTTGATCTTTGTGGCGTTTATAAAATCCCTGCACGAATCAAAAGTTCTCTGAACATCCTTTTCTGTCGGCTGAAAATGCGCGAATTTAACCATATCACAGTGAACAAGAAACTGTGCTATCATCTCTTTCTTTTCATCATCAACCTCAAGTCCACTGCCGGCTTCTATTAAGAATTCCTCGGTCGTCCTCTCAGGCGCTCTCAGACCGAATCGGTCTTCGATATACCCTCTGAGAATATCCGAAACTTCTATCGTAAACTCTCTATACATCTTTTGTTCGGCAAGTTTCCTGTCGAGAAGCCTCTTCAGCCTCAAAAGAGCGACTTCGTGAGCGGCAGGGAGTGAAATAACTCTCCTATTTTTCTTTCGTAACTTGAAAATCGCCACAGCGAGTATTCCGCAGACAAGGACAATACCCACTATTACAAGCGGCCAGGGAAATTCACGCGGCAAATCTTGAGGCCCCGCGATATCCTTTATTTCAAGAACAGATTTGTCTTCGGGCAGCAAGGAGTTGACATTCACCGTCATTGTGTCTGATTCGACATAATGCCTAACCGTATCGCCTTCGCTGTGAAACTCGACAATCATAGGCGGGATTTTGTATTCGCCCGAAAGGAAAGGTTCCAGTTTATATTCACGGCTGGTTATCACCTCGTCGCCATCTCCCAGTTCCGGTTCAAAAGTCTTATAATCAACAATACCGAAC
>JAUXHZ010000243.1 GCA_030621255.1 Candidatus Latescibacterota bacterium | reverse complement strand
GGCGAAGAAGATAAATTGTATGGTTCTGTTACGGCAACTGATATAGCGGAAGCTATTACAAAGCTGGGTGAAGTTGAAGTTAGTCCCAAGCAAGTTATACTTGAGGAACCAATTAAGATCCTCGGTGTATATACTGTCACAATATCTCTTCATAAAGAAGTAGAAGTTCCTGTTAAGGTTTGGGTGGTAAAGGAATAGTTATCCTGGATTCAAGGACGAATACAAGAAACCATTTGGTAACTCCCGCCCGGCTCATATAAGGAGGATAGTCATCGAATTACCCGAAAAGATCTTCAGAGAATATGATATCAGAGGGGTTGTTGATGAGGATTTAACGGATGATGGTGTAAGGGATCTTGGTAAAGCAGCAGCCGTAACATTTCTGAGAGATAATATCAGAGAAGTTATTGTCGGAAGAGATATCCGATTGAGCAGTAAAAGGTTTTTTGATCTTCTCACAGAAGGATTAACCACCAGTGGTGTAAAGGTTATAGATATCGGTATTGTTCCCACCCCTGTTTTCTATTTTGCGGCTAAAAAATGGGATATCAAAGGAGGGATAGTAATTACCGCAAGTCATAACGCCGCGGAATTTAATGGATTTAAGGTACTTCGCGGGGAAGGGACAATCTATGGAGCGGATATACATGAGTTGTATGATATAGCCGTGACTGGAAAGTTTGTCGAGGGAAATGCAACTATAACAGAAAAAGAGATTAATGCTGAATATATTGATTATCTTTGTGAAAATATAAATATTGAGCGCCCTGTGAAATTTGCCGTTGACGGCGGGAACGGAACGGCGGGTATTGTAGCGTCCGATATTTTTAAAAGGCTGGGTTTAGAGCCGGTTGAACTGTTTATGCGTCCCGATGGGAATTTTCCTAACCATCATCCTGATCCTACTGTTGAAAAGAATTTAATTGATCTCAAAGAAGCGGTTCGTGAAAACGGGCTTGAACTTGGAATTGGTTTCGATGGGGATTCTGACCGGATCGGGGTAGTCGATGAAGCAGGAAATGTTCTGTGGGGTGACGCTTTACTGGCACTTCACGCGAGAGATATGTTGAAGAAAAACCCCGGGGCCACAGTGATTTTTGAGGTTAAATGTTCAAGATCCCTTGAAGAGGATATCAGCAAGTTTGGTGGTAAACCTATCATGTGGAAGACAGGACATTCTCTTATCAAAAAGAAAATGCGCGAGGAAGGTGCTCTATTAGCGGGCGAAATGAGTGGGCATCAGTTTTTCGGAGATAGGTATTTCGGCTTTGACGATGCGATATATGCAGCTCTTAGACTTCTTGAAATAGTTTCACGGAGAGACAAACCTCTGAGCGATTTCTATAGAGAATTTTCAAAGTATGAGAATACGCCCGAGATCAGATTAGATTGTGAAGATTCCAGGAAATTTGATATTGTAAGGGAAGTGTCTGACCAATTCAAAATTACGAATCAGGTTACAGATGTTGATGGCGCCAGAGTTGATTTTGAAAAGGGGTGGGGGCTTATAAGGGCATCCAATACTCAGCCCGCTTTAGTATTCAGATTCGAAGCTGAAACGAAAAAAGCTCTTGTTGATATAAGGGAGAAATTTGCTAAGGTGTTGGAAAAATATAAATTGGATACCTCGAACTTATTTAATTAAGAATAATTATTTTAAGGAAATATATTTCCTGGGAAGTAGAGGATTGAGTGTACGCTGTTATTCTGGCGGGAGGAAAGGGAGAAAGGTTCTGGCCGGCCAGTAAAGTTAAAAAGCCGAAGCAGTTTATTGATATCACGGGCGATGGAAGCATGTTGTCAATAACCTTTAGGCGACTGGCTGCTTTGGTTCCTCCGGAGAACATTTTTCTGATAACGGTTGAAGATCAGTTGGAGCTGGTTAAAAAGGAGCTCCCCGACATTCCGCATAAAAACATATTCGCAGAACCTACTGGAAGAAATACTGCCCCTGCGTTGGCAATTGCCGCTCTTTTGGTTAAAGAGCGCTCTGGCGATCAGCCCTTTCTGGTGTGTCCCTCTGACCATTTAATAAAAAAATCTGATATTTTTTATGTTACAGTTGAAAAGGCCCGGAAAGTGGCAGAGAATAGCGATTTTCTCGTGACCTTCGGAATTGAACCGGGATATCCCGCTACTGGATATGGATATATTGAAGTTGGGGATAAACTTGATATCGAAGAGGGGAATAGTTTCTATCAGGTTGCCCGTTTTCACGAAAAACCGGATCGAAATCTAGCCGTTGAATATATTAAAAAGGGTGGATATTATTGGAATAGCGGCATTTTTATGTGGAGACCTTCCGTTTATCTCGAAGCCTGGTCGCGTCATCTTTCTTCAGGGAATGACTCTCTTCTGCGAATAGAAAATTCGATTGGAAAAGAAGAAATGCAAAGAGTTATCCGTGAAGAATACCCTCAGCTTCCTTCCACCTCCGTTGATTATGGAATTCTGGAAAAAGCGGATAATGTTGTTGTTATCCCGGCTGAATTTGGATGGAATGACGTCGGCAGCTGGGATGCCCTTTTTGACATTCTTTCTAGTGATAGTTCTGGAAATATTAAAATAGGAAAATCTGAATCACTTGATTCAAAGGGGTGTCTCTTTTTTAATCCGGAGGGATTTACAGCCGCTATTGGTGTTGAAGACATCATAGTTATTTCTGACGGCACAACAGTACTTGTTTGTAAAAGGGAGGAAAGCGAGAGAGTTCGTGAGATTGTTAAATTAGCAGAGAAAAATGGATTAAAGAAACTTTTGTGATAATCGCGAGGAGGTTTTGTAATGTTTCGTAATTTGATAACAGGAGTCGCATTTATTTACTTTGTGATTTTTTTAGGGGGATGTGAAGGAGGAAACGACAAACTTGATATTAAAACCGATTTGGTGGCAAGAATAGGCGACCAAGTTATAAAAGTAAGGGAGTTTGAGGAAAGAATAAA
>JAUXHZ010000069.1 GCA_030621255.1 Candidatus Latescibacterota bacterium | reverse complement strand
TCTATGAATCTCAGTTTGACCCATTCACTATCACCAAGGGAGGTCATGTTATTCCCGGGTTCACCCGGATCACATGGTATTCCGCTGAAATTACCTACAAGCTGAATAGAGGATACAGGATCCCCATATAAGTTAAAAGCAAAACAGACTAACCCGATCGTGAGCAAAATATGTTTAACTATTTTTAGCATAAACTTTTTACTTTCCTTTTGCTGTTTGCCGAAGTTGTCCTAGCGCAAAGGAATAACTATTATAGCTAAAATTATACATGAAATAGTGGGTTATGTCAATATTTCAAGCCATTTTCCGTGAGTAAAACATTGCTAGTAAAAACGATTGAAGGCAGAATAAAATTAGATATATCCCGGGCATTTAAGGTAAAGCCCCATAGGTTTCAAGATATTCCTCAAGCCTTCGGGTTCCCTCCGCCAGATTTTCCATTGAATTAGCATATGAGAAGCGAAGATATCCTTCTCCCTGATCACCAAAGTCTATTCCCGGCGTTATGGCGACCCCCGCCTTTTCAAGAATATCAAAGGCCAGTTTATACGAATCTTTTTCAATATGCCCGGCATTTACGAAGATATAAAAAGCCCCTTTTGGTTCAACGGGACAGCTAAGCCCCATTCCCGCCAGTCTGCCAAGGAGAAATTTGCGTCTTGAATCGTACTTATTTCTCATTTCCTTAACTTCAGGGTGATTAAATTGCAGAGCGGTAATTCCGCCTCTCTGCACAAAGGAGTTTGGTGAAATAAAGAAATTCTGCAGGATAATTTGAATATCTCTAACAGCGTTGCCGGGTACAATTATATAACCCAGCCGCCATCCCGTCATGGCAAAAACTTTGGAAAACCCATTGAGGACATAACTGTTGTTGGTGAATTCAAGCGTAGAATGCTCTTTTTCTCCATATACCAGTCCATGATAGATTTCGTCGCTTATTACCGGCATTCCCATATTACAGATCGCTTCCAGATCATCAGGAGGAATAATGGTTCCAACCGGATTGGACGGTGAATTGACAAGTATGGCTTTTGTATTGGGGCCGATCGCCTCTTTTACCCTTGCTGGTTTAAGGTGAAATCCCTCTTCAGCCTTTGTCCGGATAAAACGCGGTATTCCTCCCAGATATCTTATGAAGTTTGGATAGCATGGATAATATGGGTTAGATAGAATGATTTCATCACCGGGATTTTTGATCAGCGATGAAAGTACTACGAGAAGGGCGGGCGAGACCCCCATAGTAACAAGGACCTGCGATTCCGATACATTTACGTCATAATATCTGTTATAATATTTTGCTACTGCCGTACGGAGCCCAACTATCCCCCGGCTGTCAGTGTAGTGAGTCTCTCCCTTTCTAAGCGAATCTATGCCGGCTTCGACTATCTTTTGGGGAGTATCAAAGTCAGGTTCACCTATTTCCATATGTATTATCCGGTTTCCTTCCTCTTCCAGTTCAAGAGCCCGTTGCAGAACATCCATAACGATAAAGGGTTTCATTTTTTCCGGTGGTTTTGTATTCATAAGTGCCTTTCAGTATTAGTAACACACACAGAATAGATCTATTTAGTTATTAAAGTCAATTATTTCACTTTATTTAGGGTGCTACTTGATTGTTGCTATGGTCCAATGCCGTCCGGTTTTATGTGCGTCACGCCTGTATGAAAAGCAGAAATCCGGAGAGCAGGAAGTGCAAATCCCGGAACTGAAAATATTTCGTTGTTTAATTCCGCCCCGTTTCAGTTCATTTTTGATAAATAAGGGAAGGTCGAGGTGCAATTCGTCTTTTCGTTTTTTGATTACATGGTTGTCAAATTGGGCGGCGATTTTTTTGTTTACGCGGTAGCATTTCCAGCAAATACCGGGGCCGATAAGTGATATTGTGTATTCAGGGTTAATCAGGAATTGATCGATCAAAATGCCGAGGGTTTTGGAAATTATCCCCTTCGCCGCGCCCTTTCTTCCAACATGAATAGCAGCCAGAGCGTTTTCCGGAGGGGAATATAGTATTACCGGATAACAGTCTGCTGTACTTATCGCTAACGAAAGGCCCTCGCGTTCTGTGACAAATCCGTCTGATGCTTTGTATGATCCGCCCTTATTTACAACCTTGATATTTGAACTGTGGATCTGTTCACCTTTGACGAGATTGCCGCTGGAGATACCGAGTGTGTTAAGAAGAATATTTCTATTTTGATCTACATTTTTGTCCGTGTCGCCAAGATTGGCTCCGAGATTCAGAGAATTAAATGGTGAGGGGCTTACGCCACCGGTTCTTGATGCAAAGTGGAAGTCAAGCCGCGGGGCAATTAATTCGAGGACGGGGAATATCCCGATTTTGAGATCCGATTTTATAATCCATTTCATCCATTTCCATCCCTGCTTAACCGCGGAGTTATATTCCGTTAGTTACGGTGCTCACTTTATTCTTCATTCCCGGTTCGGTTTAACGGCGGTCGCGGGAGCTGGAACGTTTGGAGCTGCCGGATGATTTTCTCGGGGGCGAAGAATTTCTTGAAGAAGACCTGCTGCTCGATTTGCTCGGCGGACTCTTCCTCGTGTTTTGAACCCTGCTTGGCGAATTTACGCTTTGCTTTGGCCTCGACCGGGTTTTGTTATCCTTTCCGGCCGATCGGTTTTTGTCGCCGGTGCTGCTTTTAGAAGGCCGGGTTTCAGCAGGCTTTCTGGTTGATTCTGTTGATGAACGGGTTTTGGTAGTTCTTTTTTTGGTAGTTCTTGTATCCGGTTTGTAGATTCTTTGTTCTTCTTTTGTTCTGTTTGTGGTTCTGGGTTTATATGACGGCCTTGTTCTTACCGAGTTGTTTCTGTGTGAATCGCCGTAGACAGTTCTTCTAATTACATTTTTTTCGGATGAAGGTCTTTCGCGGCGTGTGATATCCCTCGAAGATGTTACACGCTGTGGGGTAAGAACCCTTGAGAGTTTTGACTGATTCCGGCTTTCCCCCTTGAGACTTGTTATTCTTCTTTTGACCAATCTGCTGTTTGCAAGAGATTTATCAAGTCTGACTTTATTCGATGCAGTTTGGTAGTTCAGGGGATATTTTGTAAATTTCCTGTTGGCGGAAATAGATCTGCGGCCGTCGTAAAAGTTGTTCCAGCAGTAATTATACTGCCGGTAATAGGGGCGGTACCAAGTATAGGGGGAGTAGTAACCGTACCAGCTATTATATCCCCAGTTGAATCCAAATCCCCAATAAAAGGAATCGTAATAGGAATATGATGGATACCAATGGGGATAATTATTGTAATAATAACCCGAATAGTAAGAAGGATAATTATTCCACCCTTGCCCATAATTTATTGTGAGGTAGATGTCAGTATCATTTGAAGATAGAAGTTCGTCATCCCAGTTATTCGAGAGATTGTCTTCATAGTATGTTGTGGAATAGTAATTATTGTCCTCTGTCTCTTCATAATGTGTGATATTGAATAGAGGCGGGTAGGGGTATCCGACCTTTTGTTCATAAAAATTCTTATCGATTGTGATTTCAGCACATTCTTCATCATAAGGATCACGGAATTTATCCGCGCCGTGGCATTGGCCGCAGAGATACGAGGGATAATCAACCTTTTTGTTAATAAAGAAATAGGTATGGTCGCACGCCGGGGGATTATTCTCAATATCCCTTACGATTGTTTCATCGATCATGTTGAAGGAAAGATACGGGCCCATATCTGTGCGGAATTTTTTATCTCTGGGGAGTTCGTAATTCTGGCTCAGAAAATAGAGTTCTCTCTCATCAATTTGATCTTTTTTATTAACCGCCAGAGCGTGAATATATTCAATCCCGGTTTTTCTGCCCGCTTTCAGCGTGAGGTTACTTCCACGCAGCGGGAGGGTGTAGACTTTATCTTTCTCTGTTTTTTTCAGTCTGCCATCGTGAGGATGGATAAGGTTTATAAAACCATCACTGTCAATATTATAGATAATAACATATCCCGGCTGGTTTACTCTAAAGGTAAGTTTCAGCTCTTTCCCCGGACTTAAAATAGCACCTTTTCCGCCGATTAGCCGCATAACGATGCTAAGTTCCTGGTTTTCCAGTATTGGGGAAGATGAGGCCTTTTTAAACTCAATGGCTCGGGTTGTTGAACTGAAGAAAGAGGTGGCTAGAAAGACGAGAAAAACAGCAATAAATCTTTTTCTCATTTTGATCACTCCCTTCGCATCGGAAAAACCTAACCAGGTGATAACTCAATCAACCGGTACATTAAGATTATAGCGATTTTTCTCCAAATTTACAAGGGTTTATACCAATTAACCCGGGAATGGGAAATGGGCACAAGCCGCTTCATGCATCATATTATGCATTTCTCACTTGCATTCCTGCCCTCTTATACTTCAATTTAGAACAAGCTGATTGAAGTAATGCGAGTGCTGACCCGAATTCGGCGCCGGGCTGTTAATGAATTGTAATTTAAATTGAATTAAATTAAAGTAATTCACTCTGCCCTTGAAACTATTTTAACCTTCAGAGGGTACAATGGTTAGATTGCTGGAGATAGAGAAAAAGGAGGATATATATGGGGTTTGATGGAATTCCGATATTTTTGCAGATTGCTGGAAATTTTGTTGAGTTGATTTCCCGTGCTGGGGTTCTTGCTAAGTTGGTTCTGGCGCTTCTGCTGGTTCTCTCAGTGGTTTCATGGACGATAATTGTTGAAAAGATAAGATATTTTAAACGTTCTTCAAAGGAAGGAAGCAGATTCCTGAGCTTTTACAAGGACGAATTTTCCCTGTTAGCATTAATGGCAAAAGCAAAAGAATATCCAACAAGCTGCGAAGCGCAACTGACTTTGTCTATGGGGAGTGAAATAGTCAGCGGTGAGCTTGGAACATTAAGATTCCTGGATAAATTTATGGAAACGCGAATCGGTTCTATTATTGCCGGCTGGGAATCATATTTAATATTTCTTTCTACTACCGCCACTATTTCTCCCTTCCTCGGATTACTCGGCACGGTTTGGGGAATAATGCGTTCATTTATCAGTATGGGGGCAAGAGGTTCGGCTGATTTGTATGTTGTCGGTCCCGGCATTGCCGAAGCTCTTGTTACAACGATTTTTGGGCTCGGGGCTGCTATACCGGCGGTTATCGGTTACAATTACATGATCCGGATTATTCGGAGAAAGGAAGATGATCTGTCTTCCTTTATGGTTCTTTTCAGGAGCCGGCTGTTGGATGGAAAATATGATGAATTAAAAAAAGGCGGGGAATGATCTTCAGGTTTATTAAGCGAGAATTCTTTTAGGAGAAAGTTTATGAGACGTAATAGATATTCGTCGATGGCGGAGATAAATATTACAAATCTTGTTGATGTAATGATGGTGCTTTTAATTGTCTTTATGCTGACTGCTCCATTTCTTCAGGCGGGTGTGAAGCTTAATCTTCCCAAGGCCGAGGCGAAAACAATTGAAGAGCGTAAAGGAATCACTGTTTCGGTAAACATGGAGGGGGATATTTTTATAGGGAAGCGCAAGGTTGAATGGGAGGAATTCGCCGGGGTTCTTAAAAAAGAACTCGAAACAAATGCTCCGCGTGTATTTCTGAAAGCTGATACTAAAACGCACTATGGTAAGGTAATGAGAGTGCTGGCCAGGATAAAGATGATCGGTATAGAGGATGTAGGGCTTATTGCCCAGCAGGAGAAAGAAGAATAAGAATATGAAATACTGCTGAGGTCGGTGTTTTATATTTGGTGATTGGGTTTGCCAAACTTAAAGTTCGCGCTTAAATTGACAATCGGATATGGGGAAAATGAAATTTTCAGTCATTATATCATTATGTATTCATGTGTTGATTTTCTACGCGCTTTTAACTCTCTTCGAGATTGTCCCAAGAGTGGATTTGCCGGACAAAGTATATTCTGTCCGGATTTTTTCTCCACGCAAGACGGAAAAAAAGGAAGAACCTAAAAAAACCCCTGAGGTAAAGGTGGAGAAGCCCAAACCGCCCCCCAAAGCTGTAGAAAAGAAAGAACCGTCTGATGACGTAAAGGAAAAGAAACCCAAAGAAACCGCTAAAGCGGAACCGCAAAAGGATAAAGAGAATAAACCTCTTGATGTTACGGTAAATAAGGAAAAAGTTGAGGAAACGTCTGTTGTTGTTGACGCTCCCAGGTTTCCATTTTCATACTATCTGGGCGCTATTGAACGGAAGGTGTCGAGTAATTGGTTTTCCGCGTCGGTTGAACATGGAAAGAGTCTTTCATGCACTGTCTTTTTCCGCCTTGACAGAAGTGGAAAAATATCCGGGATGCGGCTGC
>JAUXHZ010000118.1 GCA_030621255.1 Candidatus Latescibacterota bacterium | reverse complement strand
TCAATAGGCGGACACCTCGCGCAGGTTCACATTCAGCTTATAAGCGGAGAAGACAGGGATATCAAAGCCACATACCTCGCAGGTGAATGGCGGAAAAAGACAGGCCGAATACCAGCCGCTGAATCCATTTCATTTACGGGGCAACTACACGGCGGAGGCACAGCGGTCGAGATACATCTCTCTTCTGACGATCATGACAGGCTGCTTTCAGCTGTTGAGGCTATGAAATCGCGCCTTCACGAGTACACCGGGCTACGGGATATCAACGACGATTACATGCCCGGCAAGAATGAACTTCAACTTAAGCTGCTGCCCGAAGCGAGAAGCCTCGGGATAACACTCAACGATCTGGCCGGCCAAGTCCGCGCCGCTTTTTACGGCGCCGAAGGACTGCGGATTCAGCGCGGGCAAGATGAAGTCAAAGTCCTGGTAAGATACCCGGATGCTGAGAGAAAATCGCTTGGAAACATTGAAACCATGAGAATCAGAATGCCTGACGGAACCGAGATCCCGTTCAACCGTGTGGCAAAAGTCTCAATGGAAAAGGGCTACGCCACCATCAGCCGCTCACACCGCCGGAGAGTAATAGCCGTTTCCGCTGATATTAATGAGGAAACAGCCAACTCAACAGAGGTCAACAATGATCTGATAGAAAAAATATTGCCCGAGATGAGAAGTAACTGGCCCGGGGTCCGTTTCGCCATCGAGGGAGCGGGCAAAAGGGATCAGGAATTCATGGCTGATATACTTAAGTCCTTTCTCTTAGCCATTTTCCTGATTTACGCGCTGCTCGCCATACCGTTCAGATCATTTTCTCAACCTTTTATAGTGATGTCCGCGATTCCCTTTGGAATGGTCGGGGCGCTCCTTGGACATCTTATTATGGGATACGATCTCAGTATGATGAGTCTTTTCGGGATAGTAGGATTGTCAGGGGTTGTTGTAAACGATTCCCTGATACTCATTGAGGCGACAAACCGTTTGCGGGAAAAGGGTAGATCGCATTTCGATTCTATTGTGACAGCGGGCACTGTAAGATTCCGGCCTATTATACTTACTTCCCTTACAACTTTCGGCAGCCTTATGCCTATGATTCTTGAACGCAGCATTCAGGCAAAATTTCTAATCCCGATGGCTGCCGGCCTTGCCTACGGCGTGCTTTTCGCTACAGGGATCACACTGCTTTTAATACCGTGCCTCTATCTTATTCTGGAGGATATTCACAATACGGCAATAAAAATCCGGGCAAAAATATTAGAGTAAATCGACAAACTTCGATCCGGCCAGCAATATTATTTTTTTCTCCCGGTTTGTCTGCCCCTCACAAAATCAGGGATTTCTTTCATAGTAGTTCCCATCACCTTGAAGGCCTTCAGCATATGCTTAAATGTCTGCTTTTTAAGTTTCGCTGGTTCCCTTCCCACATCTTTCCATCCCTTTATCTCAAGATCATCAGCTGGAAGTTCAACTTCTTCCCAGTTGTTAAACAACCTGCCCCAGTTGCTTTTTAATATATTAAGCACTCTTCGTTTATGCACGGCATACCAGAAGAAGTCATGATATAAAACACTCGCGATAAAAGCCCACGGCGCCAGTACAGTCTTCAGCGACCATTCCAGCGGTTTTTTTAGAGACCCCCAGTATATCTTGTGCTGCATTCTGCTGGCAAATGTCATCTTCTTGTAGGGCCCTACAAAATTCCAGTTCTCATTTGCCGCTTCAGTATCGCCGACAATTTCTATCTCTTCCGGCTTTCCGGTGCCTAACCCGGCTTCATGAGCCATTCTTATAAACTTGATTTCTTTCATCGGATCAAACCCCATCAATTTTGCCGCTACAGCATCTATGGCAACCTGATCAGAAGACGCTAAAAGTACATTTTTGACATAGGGCGCCATGCATCTCGGGCCGGGACCATCTCCCGCAAATGTCCCATCCATTACAGCAAAAAGCCCGGAGTGTATCTTTTTCTGTATCCTCAAAAGATCTATCAGGGTTTCATGAATTACAGGATGTGTCCAATGCCTCTTCTCATTTAGAAGTCCGCCGAAAGCATTCTTCATAGCTCCAGTTGTTGTCGTAAAAACATGCGTTTTTATAGTCGGGAGATGAATTATATTTTCCCCTATAAACCTCTTTGGTATCATAAACCCATCCGGATACACATCATTAAGGACCAGAAACTTGTCGGCGAGATCACCAACTGCATCCCTTATATGTATCCACTCCTCACCTTCATAAAGATGAATATTCCTGAGACCATGGTGATCCGTTACATTGACCTGCTTATTTTCTCTTTCTCCAAGATGAGAATCTATTACAACGGTTCTATTATGGCATCCATGTATAAGCGCTGGATCATACCCATCCCTTTTCATCGCCCGTATAACCCCTTCAAGCTGCCAGGGAGTAGTTGAGCTGCCCGGATAGAAAAAATGCCAGCTTATATTTATTTTTAAAGCCGTATCAACATTTTTTGGAAGTTCATCCTGATAATCCGCTAAATTCATAAGTCTGTAATAATCTTCCAGCACAGTTTGCGGTGAAGTCTTGACAATAGCTACTTTTGATTTTTCCATATCCGACCTTTCATTGATAAGTTCTACAAAATACTATACACGCTGCTCAGATTAATAAGAAGAAGAAATAAAATGCCGGAGTAGAATTGTGCCGATGGTTATTTGATAGCAAAAAAGGGCTCTCACGGAAACGAGAAAGCCCTTTTCGTATTGTATTCAGTCAGATGCCGTTATACAACACCCTGATCGATCATTGAGTCCGCAACCTTGATGAATCCGGCAATATTGGCTCCCTTTACATAATCAACAAAGTCGCCTTCTTTACCGTACTCTACGCACTGCGAGTGAATCGCTTTCATGATATTATGAAGTTTCTCGTCAACTTCTTCACTCGTCCAGCTATAGCGCAAACTGTTCTGGGACATTTCCAGTCCACTTACAGATACTCCGCCGGCATTGGCAGCCTTACCGGGCGCGTAGAGAATCTTGCTTTCGAGATAAACATCTACAGCGTCCGGAGTACTCGGCATATTGGCGCCTTCAGAAAGACAAATACACCCGTTGCCGATAAGGGTTTTTGCATCCTCAGCGTTAACCTCGTTCTGTGTAGCGCTGGGAAGAGCGACGTCGCACTTGACATGCCACGGACGTTTCCCTTCATGATATTCAACTCCGTATTTTTCAGCGTATTCCTTGATGCGTCCTCGTTTGACATTCTTAAGATTTTTTACAAACGCGAGTTTTTCTTTATCGATCCCGTCCGGATCATGAATCGTCCCGCCTGAATCCGAAAGTGTAACAACTTTAGCTCCAAGCTGAATAGACTTCTCAGTCGCGTACTGAGCTACATTGCCCGATCCTGATACTGTACAGGTCTTGCCTTCCATCGAGTCGCCTTTAGTTTTAAGCATCTCTTCCGCAAAGTAAACCTGCCCGTAACCGGTAGCTTCCGGACGAATAAGGCTTCCACCCCAGTTACGGCCCTTCCCGGTCAAAACCCCTGTAAATTCTCCTCTTATTCTCTTGTACTGACCAAACATGAATCCAATTTCACGAGCTCCAACCCCGATATCACCGGCAGGCACATCCGTGTCGCTGCCAATATATTTGCAGAGTTCAGTCATAAAAGATTGGCAGAAACGCATAACTTCGTTGTCAGATTTTCCTTTTGGATCAAAGTCGGATCCACCCTTTCCTCCCCCCATCGGGAGGGTGGTAAGAGCGTTTTTGAAAACTTGTTCAAAGGCAAGAAACTTCAAAATGCCAAGATTCACAGTGGGATGAAAACGAAGCCCTCCCTTGTAGGGGCCTATCGCGCTATTCATCTGAATTCTAAACCCGCGATTAACTTGAATATCACCCTTGTCATCCAGCCACGGCACACGGAACATAAAGACACGTTCCGGCTCCGATATTCTTTCAAGAATTTTAGCTTCTTTATATTTAGGATTTTCTTCCATGAAGGGAATAAGTGAAGTCGCCACTTCATGTACCGCCTGATGAAACTCAGGCTGGTTCGGATCACGAGCCTTTATTTTCTCCATAAATACTTCTACAGCATTAGACATTCTAGCCTCCTTCTCTGGACCAATCACCAAAAAGATCTCTCCCCACCCTATCTATAAAAGATAGGGCGGAGAACACGGATAATATATAATGAATCGAGAAAGTGTCAAGCGATTTCCGGCATTCCTGAATTAGTGAATTATAACAAATGGGATTTGTACAATTTTTGAGAAACAGTGCCATTTTAACTTGTTGTCAGTTCTTCTCTTCCCCTAGCATTTCCCCTTCCGCCATCTATAGTCTGATCAGAAGATTTATTGAGGATATTCTTACAGCATTAGGAGTTCTTTCTCCACCAAGGCTTTTAACTCTTCAGCGGTATACGGTTTCGCTATCGCGCCGGCTAATCCATATTTTTTGTAATCGGTGATCATTGGATCGCTTGAAAATCCTGTTGATATATATATTCTTGCTTCCGGATCATAGCCCAAGATATCGATTGCCGTATCAAGGCCACTCATCCCTTCAGGCACTTTCAAATCAAGGATGACAACATCGTATCTGTTACCGGGGTCCCTGAATTTTTTAACAGCCTCCTCACCGCTAGAAGCAACTTCCACATCAACCCCTATACCTTCAAGCATCAAAGATACAACACGCCGAAGCAACTCCTCGTCATCCATAAAAAGGACTTTTCCCTTAACAAAGTTCATATATACCATGTCCCGAAAGGCTAATCAGCTCAAAATACAATTTTACGCCGCTTTTACACCCCAACAAGCATTATCTTACCATATATTTAAAAAA
>JAUXHZ010000059.1 GCA_030621255.1 Candidatus Latescibacterota bacterium | reverse complement strand
AATAATATTGTTGATATCACCAATTTTGTCTTGATGGAGATGGGGCAGCCTCTACATGCATTTGACAGCGGCAGGTTAACTGAATATGCGATACTTGTCAGAAGAGCTGCAAATGGAGAAAAAATAAAAACTCTCGATGGGATCGATAGAAAATTGAAGAGTAATAATCTTGTTATTACCGACAGAGTAAATGCTGTAGCTGTAGCGGGAGTGATGGGAGGAGAGGAGACTGAAATTTCTGCTAGTACGGAATCTATATTACTTGAAAGCGCTATATTTAACCCGAAAATTATTAGACAGTCGAGGCGCGAGTTAGGGGTGGATACAGAAGCTTCCTATAGGTTTGAGAGGGGCAGTGATATTGGAATAGCTGTTAATGCGCTGAAACGCGCCTGTAAGTTAATCGAAGATTTGAATGCGGGGAGTGTTAGAAAATTATATTCCGATACTCTTGATAGTGATACAAGTGTTTATAGAAAAACGATTTCTACGCGCCGTAAAAAGGTTAACAGAATAATGGGGACGAATCTTTCTTCTGAAGAAATAGCAAGTCACCTTGAAAAGTTACAGTTGGTTACAATCGTCAAGGAAGATACAGTTAATGTTTCTGTACCATCGTTTCGGCTGGATTTGAATACAGAGATTGACATAATTGAGGAAGTAGCACGAGTATACGGATATGACAGTATAAAAGGTGAGGGTACTGGGTTAATAAATAGTTTCCCAGTGATTGATTCAATCGACAAGAGGAATGAATATCTTTGCGAGTATCTTGCTTCAAAAGGATACGCGGAAGTTATAACTTCTTCTTTCAACAGCAAAGAAGATTTGGAAGCATTCAGATGGTCTGCAAATGACAGTCGATGTAACCCCGTTCAAATATCAAATCCTCTTACTTCTTCTCAATCAGCGCTCAGGATTTCACTTATTCCAGGTCTTCTTGGAGTGGTAGCCAATAACCCCGTAAGTGAGCGAAAAGGGATACGAATATTCGAAATGGGAAAGGTTTTTTCACACATTAATGATGGCGACGGATTGCCAGGTGAGGAATTCTATCTCACGGCTGTTCTTACGAGGAACTCCTGTCCCCGGCAATGGATTGAAAAGGAAAGAAAAATCGATTTTTTTGATATGAAGGGAGAGCTTGAATCAATTCTCTCGATATTCATTAACCTTGAAGATATCAAGATGGTCAGAAAAGAAGAGGGGACCCAGAAACATATCTTTCAATGGTATAAAAAGAATAAATTACTTGCCGAAAGTGGAAAAATTCCTGATGAGACTGCAGAAAATTACGATATAGAATCGGAAATATTTTATTTTGTAGTCTATCTGGATAACCTCGATAGAGATGGTTATACACGGAAACGGTATATTGATCCAAGCCCTTATCCTGCCGTTAAAAGGGATCTATGTGTTATGACCGGGGAAAGAGTGAACTTTTCAGAAATAAAGAGTGTTATCTACAAGAATTCAAAATATTTGGAGAATATTTTACTTTTCGATTATTATAAAGATGATAAAAATGGAAACAACAAGAGAAGTTATACTTTTACATTGAGTTTCAGATCAGAGGAATCAACACTTAATGACAAAAGAATTGATAAAATAATTGAAAAAGTATTAAGGGCCCTTGAAGGACAGTTAAAAGTATTTCTGAGGAAAGAATAGGAGATTAATCAAAATGGGAGATGACACTTTGGGAAGTTTTAAGCTTCTTGAGTCAAAGATTGAAGAAGCCGCGAACATGATTACTAGAGTAAAAGCGGAGAAAAAGAAACTGGTTGATGAAAATAAAGAGTTGAAAGATAAAATCAAAATGTTATATATTAAGAGTGACGAACTTGTTAAAGAAGTTGATACCTTAAAAGGTGATAAGCAAAATCAAGGCGATTTTGAAAGAGTTAGAGAGGAGATTAAAACCAGGATTGAAGTGATGCTGGAGAAGCTGGATAAAATAGATATCTAGTAGTCAGCTTGAGGGAAAAGGATTCCTAGTATACAGGGGTGTGAATATAATTGTCGTAGTCTAAAAAGAGGTTTTTGATGATCGAAAAGAGTACTGAAATGGTGGAAATTTTTGGTCAGGATTATAAAATTAAAGGAGTGGGTGATCCAGAATACATCCACATGATTGCTGGTTACGTTGACAGGAAAATGAGAGAAATCGCTCATTCCAGCGGGATCATGTCACAGTCTAGAATTGCAATTTTGGCTGCGCTTAATATCGCAGATGAATTTTTTCAGGAAAAAGAAAAAAGTGCAAAAAGCCGGAAGAAATTTGAGAAACAAGCTGCGGGATTAAGTGATTTGCTCGATTCTAAACTAGGTGCGGCAAAATAAATATCATCCCTTTCGAGCTGTTGGCTTATGTGGAGGGATTTAAATTGGGATTAAAGTACATACCGAAGAAAAATTCCCTACGGTGTTCGTGATAGCAAAGATTTTTTTTAGCCAACACTTTTTTCTGGGAATCCAAATATCTAATCAGTAGTGCCATGCCATGAATATGGAAGGCATAGCTGATTATGAGGATATCCATTCTGGGTTTTTAGGCTTAAAAAAGTGTTTTGCTCACGGCAATGAGTAGGGAATTTGCTTATCTCCATAATTAATTCTATATCTTAGTTTTTTTAAATTTCATAGTCAAAGGTGAATTTGTGTTAACAACTTTTACAATCTACGGAGGTGAACAGTCCCGAAAGTTATTTGCTTAGGGGTGAGTGAATATGACTGGAACTTTGATATTTAACTTAGCGGCTGGTATCCTCGTTTTGTTTATTGGATTTCTAGTCGGTTGGGTTTTGAGCAGGAAGATTTCAAAAACTCATATAAAGCATACAAAGGAATTTGCTGAAAACCTAATTTCCGACGCTCAAAGAGAAGCGGAAACTCGTAAGAAAGAGTTGATGCTTGAGGCAAAAGATGAATGGTATAAAGCAAAATTGAATTTTGAGAACGAAAGCCAGGAAACTCGCGAGGAACTGAAAAAACTTGAAAAACAGCTGGAGGACCGGGAGCATAATATTGACAGGAAAGTAGATTACCTGGAAAAACGTGAAAATGAGATCAATGAGAGAAAAAAGAACCTCGAATTGAAACTCGACGCGATCTCAGAAAAAAATGATCAGCTTTCAATAATTTTGGAAAAACAGAATGAACAATTAGAGAAAGTGGCGGGAATGCGAACCGAGGAGGCAAGAAATCTTTTAATTTCTAATCTGGAGGAGGAAGCAAAACATCACGCAGCGAAAAAAATCCGGGAAATTAAAGATGAAGCAAACCGGAACGCGACAAAGATAAGCCGCGAGATTATTACATTATCGATTGAGCGATGTGCGGCAGATCATGTTGTAGAGACAACTGTATCTGTAGTTGACCTTCCGAATGATGAGATGAAAGGGCGCATTATTGGAAGAGAAGGAAGAAATATCAGATCTTTTGAAAATGCTACAGGGATAGACGTTATTATAGATGATACTCCGGAAGCTGTAATACTTTCAGGTTTTGATCCGGTTAGAAGGGAAGTTGCACGATTGTCTCTGAATAAGTTGATTAAAGACGGAAGAATTCATCCAGGGAGAATTGAGGATGTTGTTGAAAAGACAAAGAAAGAACTGATAGAGGAAATGCGGGAAGTTGGGGAAAGAACATATCTTGATTTGAATATTCATGGTTTGCATCCAGAACTTGTTCTGCTTCTCGGCAGATTGAAATACAGGACTTCCTATGGGCAAAATGTTCTTCAGCATTCAAAGGAAGTTGCTTATGTTTCAAGTTTGCTGGCTGCTGAATTGGGGCTGGATATTGTTCTGGCAAAAAGAGCGGGGTTGCTGCATGACATTGGAAAGGCTGCTGATCATGAAATGGAAGGCCCGCATGCGGAAATCGGTGCGAACCTGGTTCGAAAATACGGCGAGAAAGCAATAATTATAAATGCTGTTGCGGCTCATCATGAGGATGTTGAAAAGCAATCTCTTATAGCCCATATCGTTTCTGCGGCAGACGCTATATCCGGAGCAAGGCCTGGAGCAAGAAGAGAAACTATTGAAAATTACATTAGAAGGCTGGATAAGCTTGAAAGAATAGCTGATACCTTCGACGGAGTTGAGAAGGCCTATGCTATTCAGGCGGGAAGGGAAATAAGAATTCTGGTAAATTCAAAACAGATTAGTGATGATTATGCTGTTCAGCTTGCAGAGGATATCACAAGGAAAATCGAAGATGAAATGGAATATCCAGGGCAGATACGCGTTGTTGTAATAAGAGAAACCAGAGTTGTAGATTACGCGAAATAGAAGCCGCAAAGCCGTAATTAGTATCTAATTTAGCTGGTACTGGGATGATGGGAAGTGTATGAAGGTATTACTAATTGGAGATATTCTTTCCAAGACGGGTAGAAATGCTCTTAAATGTGGGTTGCCCGGGCTTAGGGAAAACTACGATATTGATCTCTGTGTCGCTAATGTAGAAAATGCCGCCGGCATGTTTGGGATTACCAAAAAGATCAAAGATATAATTTCCGACACGGGTGTGGATATTATGACATCCGGAAATCACATCTGGGATAAAGCTGAAGGTGTCAAACTCCTGGATTCAGATGAAGATATCCTGCGCCCGGCCAATTATCCGGAAGATGTACCCGGCAGTGGATATTTGATAACAGAGGTAAACGGGATTCCTGTTGCCGTTATTAATATTCAGGGAAGGGTTTTTATGCCCTCAATCGATTGCCCCTTTAGAGCGGTCGATAAAATTTTGCGTAATTTTGGAGATCATGTAAAAATTATTATAGTTGATATTCATGCAGAGGCAACTAGTGAAAAATTGGCAATGGGGTTTTTCCTTGATGGAAGGGTAAGTGTTGTAGCCGGAACCCACACACATGTTCCAACCGGCGATGAGAGAATACTGGAAAACGGCACTGCCTATCAGACTGATTTAGGTATGGCCGGACCATTTGATTCGGTAATCGGGATGAGAAAAAAGGAAACAATTGACAGGTTCCTTCTGGGGATTAAGCAAAAATTCAGGGTAGGTGGAGAAATTCCGGTTATTGAAGGGCTTGTTGTTGATATAGATGACAAAACGGGTAAAGCTCAAAAAGTGGAGAGAATATTGAAAAGAGTGGAAAAGGCGGATTAAAAACAATGGATTCTGAAATAGGGAAAATTATCGATGGCAAAAGTATTGCCGCCAAAATTGTATCGGAAATCGCGAAAGAAGTTAAAAGTTTCTCTAAAGATTTTCGAGCGCCACATCTTGCTGTGCTAATTTCGGGTGATGATTCCGCTTCAAGGGTTTATGTAAGGAGTAAAATTAGGACTGCTGAAAAATGCGGGATAAAGAGCGATCTTATAAACCTCCCCTTTGATATTAAAGAAAGTGAACTTTTTAGAAGATTAGATGAGCTGAATAATGATACTAATATAGACGGCATACTTGTTCAATTACCACTTCCTTCTTATATAGATCCTAAAAAAGTAATTAACAGGATTTCACCCTATAAGGATGTTGATGGATTTCATCCTTATAATTTAGGAAGGATATTGGAGGGAGATCCGCTGTTTGTTCCCTGTACGCCCCTGGGAATTATTGAACTAATAAAACGATATGAAGTAGATACAACGGGGAAAAACGCTGTTGTTATAGGTAGAAGTGTAATAGTTGGAAAACCAATCTCCATGCTGCTTGCTGACAAATCGGAAAATGGCAATGCTACTGTTACAATCTGTCATTCAAGAACCCGTGATATTAAAAAGATATTAAGAGCAGCTGATATTATTGTGTGTGCTGTCGGAAAAGCGGAAATGCTAACTGGCGATATGGTTAAACCCGGAGTTGTTGTTATAGATGTAGGAGTAAACAGAGTTAAGGACGCGGAAACAAAGAAAGGGTACAGATTGGTGGGTGATGTTGATTTTGAATCGGTTAGCCAAAAGGCGTCCCTGATAACGCCTGTGCCCGGAGGCGTCGGTCCGATGACTGTAGCTATGCTTATGGGAAATACTTTAAAAGCAGCAAGGTTGAAGTATAAAAAATGAGTGATAAGTGACAAAGGGCCGCCGATCGCTTATTTCAATATAGTTACACATTAGATCAAAGCTCAATTGGCAATGGGGGGAGTTAGACCGGGAGGGCAGTACCATAACAATTCAAGAAGAAATATATACTGTTTCTGAAATCAACGAAGCCCTCAGACAAAATTTGGAGAGCGAGTTCCCTTCTGTAAACATCATAGGAGAAATAGCAAACTTCAAAGCACATTCTTCAGGGCATTTCTACTTTACACTTAGGGATGAAAGAAGTTTGATACGTGCTGTCCTATTCAGGAATTATGTTAATAATTTGTCTTTCGGTCCTGATGATGGGATGATGGTATATGCTAGAGGGCGGATAACTCATTTTTCACCCCAGGGGATGACGGAGCTGATAACATATTATATGGAACCTGCGGGCCGCGGTGAACTTGAATTAAAAATAAAAAGACTTCTGGAGAAGTTTGAGAGGGAAGGGCTTCTTGACCCTGAAAAAAAGAGGCAAATACCGGAGTATCCGG
>JAUXHZ010000334.1 GCA_030621255.1 Candidatus Latescibacterota bacterium | reverse complement strand
AATCAAAACCCCGGCAGAGATCGATACACTCCCGGGGAATTGATCATTATTATTCCAGACTGATATTCGGCTAAGCTGTTTCCTGCCCCATCAGTTTATATCCATTCTATCCATCATATATACCTTTTTTGAAGATATCATATTCCAGGTCTCAGCCAGATCATCCCGGATGTAGCGATAAATTATATGGTTTACAACAGTAGCAAAATCGAGCTCCCCGCTCATAATCGTCTCAAAAAGACTCTTTTTTATCGGATAGTGAACGAGAGTAACCTTTTCTTCCGGTGCTATTTCCGCCAGCTCCTTGGCTATTTCAATTGCCCTGCTGAGCCCGCCAAGTTCATCCACGAGCCCGTTCTCTTTACTCTGGCGCCCGGTCCACACTCTTCCGTGAGCCAGTTTCTCAGCTTCCTCAAAACTCATCCCTCTATGATCGGCGACATCTCCAAGCCATTCGTTAAATCCCTTCCAGTGATTCTCGGTAAAAATCTCCCATTGCTTGTCCGTAAAATCCTTGAAGGGTGAATACATCAGCGCGTTGGGCCCCTTTTTGACAAAATCATATGTGATCCCCAACTTGTCATTAAGGCCCTTCATATTCATCTTGCCGCTGATAGAACCTATCGACCCTGTAATAGTCATAGGGTCAGCAACAATTTTACTGGCTTTGTAGGCTATATAATAACCGCCGCTAGCGGCTACATCGACCATCGATACAACTACAGGTTTCACCTTTTTTGTTATATCAATTTCATAGCTCATAAGATCACTTGCAAGCGATTCTCCACCCGGGCTGTTTACACGAAAAACAATCGCAGCCACATCATCGTCTTCGCGGGCTTTTTTAATCTCTTCGATTATCGACTCGTGCCCCATCATTATTCCGAACATCGGGTCAACTTTGCTCTTACGTCCGCCTATAGTTCCCTGAGCATGTATAACGGCAATCTTTTTCTTCCCTTTGAACCCGAGGGTTCTGGGACTAATGTCGGCATATTCGGACTGAGAGACAACAATAAGTTCATCATCCGCGCCTTTAAGCATATTTTCTACTTCACTCCAGTACATCACACTGTCTATCAAAGAAACCTCTTTTGCCTGATCGGTCGTCAGAGCGGCCATTTCCATTATCGCGACAATTTCACTTTCAGTGATTCCACGGTCTTTTTCTACAGCCTGAATGTACATCTGCCAGAATTCATCGAGTATCCATTCCTTGTTCTCGCGTGCCGATTTAGACATTTTCTTGTCCATGATCATTTCAGCGGCGCTTTTATAATCCTTTATCTTATGGAGCTGTGGATTAATTGCCAGTTTATCCAATGTCCCGCGTATATGCTGTGTCGTAACTGAAAGACCCAAAAAGTTAATGTATGCTGTCGGGGGCATAAATATCGAATCGCAGGCACTCGCGAGATAATAAGTCTTGCGGTCAATCGAGTCTGAAAACCCATATACCTTCTTTCCCTTTTCCTGAACCCCCTTGATTGCTCCTCTAATCTCCTGCAGCATCGCTCTTCCGGCGTTATTGCTGCTGGACATTTTCATGATGACACCTTCGATTCTGTCATCAACTGCTGCCTTTTTAAGATTGCCAAGGATTCTTTGAAGAGTCTCGGGTTTGTTCCCGATTATTTCAGACATAATACCCGCCGGAGGACAATATTCCTGTATATCTCCATAGATATCTATCACAAGATATGACCCATCCTTGATGGGCTCCTTTCTTCCCGATATAGAAGCTGCTCCCACCCCAATAAGAACAACAATCAGAACGACTACTATTATCGCTAGAAGTGAAGCGAAAAAAGATTTAAAAAATGATTTCATTTCGAACCTCCAGTCCTTTCCTGTTAAAGATTATTTGTTACTAGTTTACACTTTTAAAAACCTGACTGATATTGCACGGCGGCACACGGCGCCTATTCCAATCTTCTTACAATATAGTGCCAAAGGTTAGCATTATATAACCTATACGCTTCCTCCACTTCTTA